>NZ_LZJB01000239.1:0-1141 GCF_001666895.1 Mycobacterium sp. E3298 | reverse complement strand
CTGGCCATCCCGTACGGGCGGGTCAAAAACCCGACCCCTCCCCCGAACGTGTAACCGGCGACGGCCACCGTGGGCGAGGTGCCGGCCAGTCCCAGCAGCCCGTCGCGTTCGGCAATTGCGTTGACCGCTGCCCAGGTTGCGCCCCAGGACCCGTGGGCCGGCTACCGGCTGTGGAGCATTGACGCGCTTGGACCTGTCGTCGATGCCTGGGCGAGTGCCATGAGCCAGATCGGTGATGCGCTCTCCACCAGCCTCAGCGTGCTGCGGACCCCGCCGGGTGCACCGGCGTTCCCGCCTGCGCTGCAAGGCGTTCCAGTTGTGCATCTGGCGTTCGCGTCACCGCAGGTCGCCGATGCGGCCGCCCCGCTGCTGCGCGCCCTCGAAGCCGCACCGGCGCCCGCGGTGAACAGCAAGTGGGCGCGCGCCGATGCAGCCCGGCTGGCCCAAATCCACCTCGACCCACCCAATCCGGTTCCCGCGCTGGGCATCGGAAGGTGGCTGGGACCTCATGCGGTGGACGTGGCAGCCGAGGTGTTGGGCACCGCGGCCGCGCCCGATTCGCCGGCAGCGGTGGTCGAGTTCCGAAATCTGGGCAATGCCGCACCCACTCGCGACGGGGCGATGACCGCGGTGCCCGGACCTTTCCTGCTGCACGCGGTCGGTCTCGCTGCCGACGCCGCCTCGGGCGCTCGCACCGAGCGGGGGTTGGCAGAGGTTCAGGCCACCGCGATGAGGGCCGACATCGGGCTCGCCGCAGCGTCGTTCGCCGACGGCCGTGCCGCGGTCGGGCACAGGCTGGACCGCTCGGGGTTGCAGCGTCTGGTCCGGATTCGCAACGCCGTGGACCCCGAGCGCCGACTGGCCCCGTCGCGACTGCTCGCCGCCGCGAATGATGCGTGACGCGGCAAGGGCGGCGGCTAGACCGCTTCTATTCTGCCCCAACGCGATTGGCGATAAGCACCCTGATGGCGCGCCGCTCGCCGTTCGACCGTAGCCGCTTTACCCCGCTGCGACGCCCAAAGGCGGTCCAACCGTGGCTGCCGGAACGCATCCGGTCGCCGTTACCGCGGTGAATGCGAGGATCGCCGCAACGACGACCTTCGTGACCAGACGTGACATGACGGCCTCCGCTCATCCGACC
>NZ_LZJB01000238.1:0-6932 GCF_001666895.1 Mycobacterium sp. E3298 | reverse complement strand
CGGGCGGCGGTCGAATTACGTTTGCTCGCTTGGGCTTTCGCTCGAAGGTTCCGGCTCGGTGGCGGCGACCGTTCGCTCGTGCTTGCCCTGGCGCGCCTTGTGCTGAGCCTGGTGTTCCTGGGCGATCGCCAGCTCGACGGCACCCGCGATCCGGTGGAATCCCTTGCGGTCGTAGAGGTGCGTGACGATGCCGCCCAGCAGCAGCCCGATCACGAGGCCGATCGTCGTCATGATCAGCGCCTGGGAGATCCCGGTGTCCGCGTGCCCCTTGAAGTACAGCAACGACCGGGTGCCGAGGAAAACCTGGTGCATGGGCTCGAATTCGGCCAACCAGCGGAAGAACGTCGGCGTCGCCTCCAGCGGCACGGTGGCGCCGGCCGAGGGCAGGCCGAGGATCACGAAGATCAACATGCTGACCAGCAGGCCGCCGGTGCCCAGCACGGAGAGCAACGAACTGGAGGTGATGCCCACCGCGGCGATCGCGAATACCCCGAAGGCCCAGAGTTGCCAGCCGAGGTCGATGGGCATGCCGAGCCCATGAGCGATCGCGATATAGACGGCGGAGGTGAGCAGGCCCAGCAGCACCATGATCGCCCACTTGAGCAGCAGCGTCTGAAATCGCGAGATTCTGACCTGCTCGGCGAAGCGATACACCGGACCGAATTCGGCTGGGACGTAACCGAGTAACGCGTCGACCAGGGTGCTGACCACGATACTGCCGGTGAACCCCGCGAGCAGCAGTAAGAGCGCGTAATAGAAGGCCGATAGCCCGTTACCGGTGCCGTCGGGCAGCGGGTTGAACACGGTCGACTCGATCTCGATCGGCGTCGACAGGCCCTCTTCGGCGGCCCCGGCCAGCGGCGCGCCGCCGGTCTGCGCCTTGACCGAAGCGAGGAGTCGTTCGCCCACTTCACCATTCGCCACGCCCATCGCCATGTTCAGCGTCTGCGCGGCGATGCTGGCGCCGAGCGTGCCGGCCCGCGGGTTCGTCGAGATCGTGATCACCGGCCGTTCCGCGGGACCGGGCACCACCGCGCTGGCGCCCAGATCGCGCAGCTTCGACGAGAAGCTGGGCGGGATCAGCACCGAGCCGTACACGTGCCCGGTGCTCAACTCGTGCTTGGCGGCGTCGCGACTGAGCACGCGGACGTCGAACTTGTTCTTGTCCAGGCCGTTGACCAAGCGGCCGGTGAGTTCCGCGCCGGCCGGCCCGGCGTCCTCGTTGACCACGGCGATGGGGAAGTGCCGCAGGTTGGTCATCGGGTTCAAGATGCCGCCGAGGTAGAGCGCGCACAGCGCCGACATCAGGGCCAGCGTGATCACGAGCGGCGCCGCCCAGAACCGCACGGTCCGGACCGCCTTCACGTTCCGGTTCGGGTTCGGCGCCGCGTGCTGCGGCCGCGATTGAGACATGCCGGCTCCTGTCTGTCACGCCCACTCTATGGGCTCGCGGCCCCCAGTTCAGCGTGCATCTCCCAGACCAGTAGTTCCGACGCATCGTTCGCCGTAACCCGCGCTTCGCCGGCATCGGTGAACCGAACGGCGTCACCGTCCCGCAGGTCGCCGGCGCCCTCGCAGGTGATCGCGCCCCGCGCCACGAAGAGATGCAGGTAGGGCGCCTGCGGGAGGATCACGGTGTCACCGGGCTGCAGCCGCGCGGCGTGTAGGGCGGCGCTGCGGTTGTGCAGGTCGATCGCCCCGTCCCGGCCGCGGATACCCGAGGCGATCGTCACGAGTGTGCCGTCCAACACGTCCGCGCCAATCTCTTGCTGTTGATAGCCGGGGGCGATGCCGGCCTCGTCCGGCACCACCCACATCTGCACGAAATGCACTGGCTCCGTGGGAGAGTCGTTCTCCTCCGAGTGCAGGATTCCGGTGCCCGCCGACATGCGCTGGGCCAGGCCGGGAACGATGACGCCGTGATTGCCGATGGAGTCCCGGTGCGCCAATCGACCCTTCATCACCCACGTCACGATCTCCATGTCCCGGTGCGGATGCGTGCCGAATCCGGTTCCGGGCGCGACGATGTCGTCGTTGTTGACCAGTAGCAACCCGTGGTGGGTGTTATCCGGGTCGTAGTGGTCGCCGAACGAGAACGAGTGCCGCGATGTCAGCCAGGGTGTGTTGGTGACGGCCCGCTCGGCCGCACGCCGGATGTCCGCGTGGGCAGCCATGGGCCCAGCCTAATCTCACCGGCGACGTCAGGACACGGTCGCGGCGAGCAGCCCCTGGGCATGCCTGAGCGCGGCCTCGAGCCCGGGCAGCGTCAGTCCGGGAGAGCGGCCCAGGTGGATCTCGATCTGGTAGTCCGGCTGGCCATCCGGCCCGAAGATCGGCAGCACTACGAACTCGGCCGCGGCCAAATCGGTTTCGAGCACATCGGTGACGGACTGCAGCGTCACCATCGTCATCAGGGTGGTGAGCTGGCGGGTCACCCGCGCCGTCGGCTCCAGGGACGTCAGCACCTCGGCGAGGCGATCGTGCAGCGACTGGTGGGTGTCGTCGAACCGCCACGCGCCGTACCCACGGGCTCGAATGTCGGCGAGCACCCGCTGGTGGTCGGCGACCTCCGCCCGGGTCAGCCGCGGCATCACCCGGTGCAGCCAGGCCCGCACGAATTCGTCGTCGCGCCAGGCCATGGCGACCAGGCCGAACGGCGGGTCGATGGGGAAGCGCTGGCCGACGGCTTGCCCGCCGTCGGTTCCGTGGCCGACCGCGTCCACCGTGGTCAGGTGCCGCCCGCCGATCTTCGACATGGAGCAGCCCGCGCCGAGCGCTTCATGCAGAAACCGCAGGGCGTCGCGGCC
Organism: Mycobacterium sp. E3298; assembly: GCF_001666895.1. Taxonomy (NCBI): domain Bacteria; kingdom Bacillati; phylum Actinomycetota; class Actinomycetes; order Mycobacteriales; family Mycobacteriaceae; genus Mycobacterium; species Mycobacterium sp. E3298. The sequence continues at coordinate 4,125 of NZ_LZJB01000238.1, read as the reverse complement.
CCGGTCCAGCAGCGGGAACTGCGCCCGTAGCCCATGCACCAGCCCGAACAGGCCACTGCCCAGGACGTAGCGGCGATCTCCGCGGCGCGCCACCCAGGCGCGCCCTTCCAGTTCGGCCAGCACCAGGGCGCAGGTGGATGTGCTGATCGCGCAGCGCTTCGCCACCTCGGCGGACGTCAGCCCTGCCGGCGAATCCGCCAGCGTGGCAAGCACATCCATCACGCGGCCGGTGGGCGGCGATTTGGCGGTTGACGTACCGATGTCCACCTCCCTACCATCCGTCCAAATTGTAAATACATGCATCCTAATATTAGGAGATATCCGCGGTGATCAAGGTCGGATTGTGGGGGCCGGGTTCGATGGGGGTGATCGCCCTGCGCGGCGTCATCGACCACCCGGAGTTAAAGCTGGTCGATCTGGTCGTGCACAGCGACGCCAAGGCGGGCCGCGACGCGGGGGAGCTGTGCGGCATCGGGCCGGTCGGGGTTACGGCCACCCAGGACCCCTCGGCGATGCTCGCGGGCGGCGCCGATGCGGTGGTGTACGCCGCCGGTGCCAACCTGCGGCCGCTCGAGGCCGTCGAGGACATGGTCTCGATCCTGCGGGCCGGCAAGAACGTGGTGTCGTGTTCGGTTGTGCCGCTGGTCTTTCCCGACGGTGTCGACGCGGCGTTCACCGATCCCCTACGGCGGGCCGCGCTCGACGGCGGTGCGTCGTTCTTCACCACCGGCATCGACTCCGGCTTCGCCAACGACGTCCTGCCTTTGGTGCTTACAGGCGTCTCGCGCGTCATCGAGTCGGTCCGGGTGACGGAGATGTTCAACTACGCCACTTACCCGGATCGGGCCGCGGTGTACGAGATCCTGGGGTTCGGCAAACCCGCGGAATACCAGGCGTTCGCTGCCCAGCCGGGAATCTTCACCTTCGGCTGGGGGCCGGTCCTGCATCAGCTCGCCGCCGGACTGGGCGTCAAGATCGACGACATCGAGGAAAGCAACGAACGCCTTCCCGCCGCCGAGTCCTTCGACACGCCCACCGGCCACATCGACGCCGGGACGATCGCGGCCATGCGCTCCACGCTGACCGGATACGTCGCTGGGAAGCCAACTTTCGTCCTCGACCACGTCACCCGGATGCGCGACGACATCGCGCCGGACTGGCCGCAGCCTCACATCTCGATCCCGCCGAAGGACCTCGGGTACGGGCAGGCCTCCGGGCGCGGCCTCTATCGGGTCGAGATCGAGGGATCGCCCAGCATGCGGTGCGAATTCGAGATGGCGGAAGACCACGACCACGACCTGGGCGCCCGGATCGCGGGCGCCTCGAGGATGGTCAACGCCATCCCGGCGGTGTGCGCCGCCCCGCCGGGGCTGCTCTCGGCGCTGGACCTGCCGCTGGTCACCGGGGCGGGACTGGTCCGGCCCGTGCCGGGGCCGGCACCGGACAGCCGGTTGTTCTAGGCCCCGTCGCCGGGGTAGGTCGCGGCGGCGAGCGCCAGGATCTCGGTGCGATCCGCAGGCAGGATGAAGCGAGCGTCGATGGCCGCGTCGAGCGAGGCGGTGAAGCGCTCCAGGTATTCGGCCTTGCCGCCCGGGTAGAGGCGGCGCACCGTGTCGGCGTCGAAGGGTTCACCCGCCCCGAAGATCGCGGCCATCAGGTTTTCGTCGGTGGTGACGCCGGACGTGCGCGCGATCGGTACGTCCACCCAGGGGCTCCGAATGCCGCCCTGGGCAAGGCCGTTGGCGTCGAGCACCAGCTGGGGCGACTCGGATTCGCGCATGGCTATCGGCGCGGCCGAGGGCGCCGGCTCCCCGGTCCGGATCCACCCGTCGAGCGCGGCGACCGCCGCCTGCACCACGTAGTGATGCTGCGGGCCGAAGTTGATGTAGTGATCGAGTTGCTGACCCATCAGCATGTTGGTCGGCGCGTAAGCGGCCACGATGTCGGCGAGCGGGGCCGAACCGGAGTCGATCGGCGCCACCTGAATGGTGTAGTTGTCGGCGTGCGCGGCGCCGGGGATCTCCCAGACCCGCAGCATGTCGTTGTCGGGCTGCCTGGCGGAGTAATAGCCCAGCGGCACATGGCCGAACAGGTCGGTCTCGGTGATGACCGTGAGCAGTGGGACGCGCAGGTTCGGCCGGAACTTCACCGCCTGTTGCGACCCGCGCGAGGACTCCAGTCCCTCGATCAGCGAGACCCCGTCGAGCGGGGCGGCCGGCCCGAATCGGGAGTGCACCAGGAAACCGTCGTAAACGCGGGCGAGCGGATCGACGGCGTTGACGTAGGTGGTGAGGAACATCGCCGATTGCGACTCGCCGATCCCGATGACGTGTTGCGGATGCAGCCCGGCCAGGATGCCGTCGCCCCGATCCCTGACGAGTTCGCCGGCGTGGGAGAAGATGTCGAACGCGAAGGCGTCGCCCGGGTGGTGCAAGCCGCCGTAGCGGGCCGGATCTTGCGTCTTCAGGGACATGTCCATGCCGAGCAGGCTGGCGCCGCCGTCAATCCCGACCTTCTGCGCCGAGACGGCTACGTAGGCGTATCCCGCCCGGACGATTTCACGATGCGCCATCATCCATACGGCGGGCGCGTCGATGCCGCCGCTGACGTTGAGCCACTCGACCAGCGCGGTGCCGTTGAAACGGGCCGGATCGGTGGGTGTGATGGCGACGATCCGAGTGGTGTAATCGGCTGTCCCGCTGGGTGTTACATCCCAGCGACCGTCCGGGCCGAGCTCGCCGTTCGGCGCGAAGGACGAAGCGGTGCCGGAGATGAAGAACTCTTCGGCGGCGTAGCCGACGCTGCCGATGTCGAAGGCGCCCAGCAACAGCAGCGCCTTTCCGGACGCGGGTGTGACGTCGATGTATGTCATAACGCCTCCGGCAGGCCGAACTTCGCGAACAGCTTCTCGTCGAGGAAGGCCACCACGTGTGACACCGCGTCGCCGCGCACATCGAGGACGTGCAGCTGGAAGGGCACGTGCCGATCGCCGGCGCGCATGTACATGGCGGCGCCGGGCTGCCCGTTGGCGACCACCGGCAGCAGGCGCATGTCGCCGGGGTCCTGGGCGGGGCATTGCTGGTGAATGAGGGTGACGATGTCCCGCGGGCCCCGGTACCAACCGACGTACGGCGGCATCTCCCAGATGGCCTCGGCGGTGAACAGTTCGACCAGGCGGTCGATGTCGTAGGCCTCGAAGGCGGCGATGTAGCGCGCCAGCAGGTCCTGGGTTTCCGGGGAATCCGGTGCCGCCAACCGGTCGCCCGCGCTGGGCCCGACGGCGTCCAGCTGGGACCGGGCGCGCTGCAGCAAACTGTTGACGGCGGTCGTGGTGGTGCCGATCGCGTCGGCCACTTCGGCGGCCTTCCACTGCAGCACGTCACGCAGCAACAGCACCGCCCGCTGCCGGGGTGAGAGGTGTTGCAGCGCAGCGACAAACGCCAACCGGACCGACTCTCGCGACCCGACGATGACCGACGGGTCGGCCGGGTCATTCGTCAGGTCCGGGAGTGGTTCCAGCCAGGGCACCTCGCGCCGCTCGTGCAGTTCGGCGGTCGGGTCGGAGCTGGGTGCGCCCAACCCGGTCGGCAGCGGGCGGCGTTGCCTGCCCTCCAGCGCGCTCAGGCAGGTGTTGGTGGCGATGCGGTGCAGCCACGTCCGCATCGAGGACTTCCCCTCGAAGCGGTCGTAGGCCTTCCACGCGCGCAGCAACGTTTCCTGCACCAGATCCTCGGCGTCGTGCAGCGACCCGGTCATCCGGTAGCAGTGGGCGAGCAGCTCACGACGGTACGGCTCGGCGTGCGCCGAGAAGTCACCGCCGACCGGGGGGACGAGGTCGGAGTTCGCGGCGTTTTGCGCAAGCAGTCCCACGATGGGAGAGCCTACGACAGTGTCTGGCAGGGCGACCTGCATCGGGAGCCATTACGCTGCCCGTAATGACTAGGACCGTGCAGTGAACCGAGCCGAACGGAACTTCGACGGATTCGGTGGAGTGCGCATCGTTTACGACGTCTGGACACCGGACACCGCGCCGCGGGCGGTGGTCGTACTGTCGCACGGACTCGGCGAGTATGCTCGCCGGTACGACCACGTCGCGGAGCGTTTCGGGGAGGCGGGCCTGGTCAC
>NZ_LZJB01000237.1:0-11681 GCF_001666895.1 Mycobacterium sp. E3298 | reverse complement strand
CAAGATCGCCCGGTCGGCCCCCAGCACGACGCCGGCCGGGTCCACGTTGAACAGGTCGGCGACCGCCGCCCGCGCGGCCTCGAGGATGGCGGCGCTGCGCTGCGCCGACGGATGCGCGCCCACGGTGGTGGCACTGGATCGCCGGAAGGCGGTGGAAACGGTGGTCGCGACGGAATCGGGGATGAGCATCCCGGTCGGCGCGTCGAAGTGCACCCACCCGTCACCCAGCGACGGATGCAGTCCGCGCACCCGGGCGACGTCGTAAGCCATGCCAGCCACCTTAGAGCTTGCGCATTTCCGCGAAACTGTGACCGTAGCGGGTGCTGCAGACGTTCCGGCCAACCGGTGGCTTCCCGAGGCAGGGCACCCGGCCAGCCATACTAGTCGAGTGGGCCTCTGGTTCGGAACGCTGATCGCATTGTTCTTGCTGATAGCCCCCGGATCGATCATCGCGCGAATCAGTCAGCTGAGTTGGCCCATCGCTGTCGCGGTCGGCCCGGCGCTGACCTACGGCGCGGTCGCGCTGGCGATCATTCCGTTCGGCGCCGTCGGAATCCCTTGGAACGGCTGGACCGCGCTGGCGACGCTGGTTGCCGTGTGCCTGGTGATGGTTGTCCTGCAGCTGCTGCTCGGCCGGTACCGCGACACCGAGGCCGAGGCCCGCGGGATCGGCCGCTGGCCGGCGCTGATGGTGGCGGCCGGGGTGCTGCTCGGGGCGCTGCTGATCATGTGGGCGGCCTATCGCGGCCTGGCCGCCCACTGGCAGACCATCCCGAGTACCTGGGACGCCGTGTGGCATGCCAACGAGATCCGGTTCATCCTCGACACCGGGCAGGCGTCGTCGACGCACATGGGCGAGCTGCGCAACGTCGAGACGCATCAGACGCTGTACTACCCGTCGGTGTTTCACGCCCTGTCCGCGGTGTTCTGTCAGCTCACCGGAGCGGCCCCGACCACGGGCTACACGCTGAGCTCGGTGGCGGCCTCGGTGTGGCTGTTTCCGACCAGCGCGGCGATGCTGACCTGGCGGCTGCTGCGCCCCCACTGGGGCGAATGGCGCACCGCCGGCGTGGCCGCGACCGCCGCCGCGCTGTCGGTGTCGTTCACCGCCCTGCCCTACGTCGAGTTCGGCGTCGCCGCGATGCCCAACCTGGCCGCCTACGGTGTCGCCGTCCCGACGTTCGTGCTGATCGCCTCCACGCTGCGCCATCGCGATCGCATCCCGCTGGCGGTGCTGGCGTTCGTCGGGCTGATGTCCGTCCACCTGACCGGCGGGTTCATCGTCGTCCTGTTCCTGGTCGCCTGGTGGCTGATGGATGTGTTGTGGCATCCGGTGCTGGGACGGATTCCCGACGTGGCGACGCTCGCCGCTGTGACCGTGGCCACCGGGCTGATTCTGCTGCCGCAGTTCATCAGCGTCCGTCAACAGGAAGACATCATCGCCGGGCACTCGTTTCTGACCAAGCTCAGCAAGAAGCGCGGGGTGTGGGACGCCGTCTTCCAGCATTCGCGTCACCTCAACGACTTCCCGTACCAGTACGGGCTCATGGCGCTGGCGATCGCCGGCGGGATCATCTTTGCCTACAAGAGGATCTGGTGGCCGCTGGCGCTCTGGGCGTTGCTGGTGGTCGTCGACGTCGACGCGGGGACGCCGCTCGGCGGCCCGGTCGGGGCGATAGCCGGCGCGTTCGGGGAGTTCTTCTACAAGGACCCGCGCAGGATCTCGGCCGCAATCACCCTGCTGCTCATGCCGATGGCGGGGCTCGCCCTATTCCTGGTGGTGACGGTGGCGGTTGCCGCGGCCAAGCGGGTCGCCGACCGCCGATTAAAACCTCTGCCCGCGCCGGCCTGGACCGCGGCCACGGCGGTCCTGCTGCTGGTGACAACCGTGTTCACCGCGCGGCACTACTTCTATCGGCACCTGGTCTTGTTCGGCGACAAGTACGACTCCGTGATGATCGACCAACGCGACCTGATGGCCATGGCGTACCTGGCCACGCTGCCCGGGGCGCACACCACCGTGATCGGCAACGCCAACACCGATGGCACGGCGTGGATGTACGCCGTCGCCGACCTGCACCCGCTGTGGACCCATTACGACTACCCGCAGCAGATGGGCCCCGGCCCCAACCGGTACATCTTCTGGGCCGGCGCCCGCAAGGGCGATGCCGATCCGCGGGTGGTCGAGGCGATCAAAGCGCTCAATATTCGGTACGTCTACACCAGCACGCCGACGGTCCGGGGCTTCGCCGTACCCGACGGACTAGTCTCACTGGATAAATCGAAGTCGTGGGCGCTGATCTACGACAACGGTGGAGCCCGAATCTACGAATGGCGCGGAATCGGCGCGGCGCCGCACTCTTAGTCCGCAAAGGATGGTGAAGGATTGAGTACCCGCAACGACGACGACGGCATCGAGATCATCGGCGGCGTCGACCCGCGGATCACGGCGGTGGCGGAGGACGACTCCGACGAGCGCTCCCTGACCGATCTGGTTGAGCAGCCCGCCAAGGTGATGCGCATCGGGACGATGATCAAGCAACTGCTCGAGGAGGTGCGCGCCGCACCGCTCGACGAGGCCAGCCGCAACCGGCTGCGCGAGATCCACGCGACCAGCATCCGCGAACTGGAAGAAGGCCTGGCGCCCGAACTGCGCGAGGAGCTCGACCGCCTCACCCTGCCGTTCAACGAGGACACGGCGCCCTCGGACGCCGAATTGCGGATCGCCCAGGCCCAGTTGGTCGGCTGGCTGGAAGGGTTGTTCCACGGCATCCAGACCGCGCTGTTCGCCCAGCAGATGGCCGCCCGCGCGCAGCTGGAGAACATGCGCCAGGGCGCGCTGCCCCCCGGCGTCGGCAAGCCGGGCGGCTCCGGACACGGCCAATACCTCTAAGCGAAGCACGGTGGCGGGTCCTCACATCGAGACGCACAACGCGTGGGTGGAATTCCCCATTTTCGACGCGAAGTCGCGCTCCCTGAAGAAAGCCTTCCTGGGCAAGGCGGGCGGCACCATCGGCCGCAACAGTTCCAACGTGGTCGTCGTCGAGGCGCTGCGCGACATCACCATGTCGCTGGAGTTGGGCGACCGTGTCGGCCTGGTCGGCCATAACGGCGCGGGCAAATCGACTCTGCTGCGACTGCTTTCGGGCATCTATGAACCCACCCGCGGCTGGGCGAAGGTCACCGGCCGGGTCGCGCCCATCTTCGATCTGGGCGTCGGCATGGATCCCGAGATCTCCGGCTACGAGAACATCATCATCCGCGGGCTGTTCCTGGGGCAGACCCGCAAGCAGATGATGGCCAAGGTGGACGAGATCGCCGAGTTCACCGAGCTCGGTGATTACCTGTCTATGCCGCTGCGCACGTACTCCACCGGGATGCGGGTGCGGCTGGCCATGGGCGTGGTCACCAGCATCGACCCCGAAATCCTGTTGCTCGACGAGGGTTTGGGCGCGGTCGACGCCGACTTCATGAAGAAGGCGCAATCCAGGTTGCAGAGTTTGGTGGAGCGGTCCGGAATCCTGGTGTTCGCCAGCCATTCCAACGAATTCCTCGCCCGGCTGTGCAAGACGGCGATGTGGATCGACCACGGCGTTATCCGCATGTCCGGCGGCATCGAAGACGTGGTGCGCGCCTACGAGGGCGAGGACGCGGCCCGGCACGTGCGCGAGGTGCTCGCCGAGACGGCGGCGGACAATCCGCTGGCACAAAGAGCGTCCGGGGATGAGTGACTCCATCTTCGCCGTCGTCGTCACCCACCGGCGTCCCGACGAACTGGCCAAATCGCTGGGCACCCTGAGCAGCCAGACCCGGGTACCCGACCACCTCATCGTCGTCGACAACGACGGGGGCAGTGACGGCCGGGTCCGCGACCTGGTGGCCGGCCAGCCGATCCCGACCACCTACCTGCCCTCGCGCCGAAACCTGGGCGGCGCAGGCGGTTTCGCGTTGGGCATGTTGCATGCGTTGGCGCAGGGCGCCGACTGGGTGTGGCTGGCCGACGACGACGGGCGGCCGCAGGACGCGCGCGTGCTGGCCACCTTGCTGGCGTGCGCCGAAAAGCACGCCCTGGCCGAGGTGTCGCCGATGGTGTGCAACATGGACGACCCGGAGCGGCTGGCATTTCCGTTGCGCCGCGGGCTGGTATGGCGCAGGCGGGCAAGCGAATTGCGCACCGAGGCCGGACAGGACCTGCTGCCCGGAATCGCGTCTCTGTTCAACGGTGCGTTGTTCCGGGCGGCCACGCTCGAGGCGATCGGCGTTCCCGACCTGCGTCTGTTCATCCGCGGCGACGAAGTCGAGATGCATCGCCGGCTGGTGCGGTCGGGCCTGCCGTTCGGCACCTGCCTGGACGCGATCTACCTCCACCCCTGCGGCTCGGCGGAGTTCCGGCCGATCCTGGGCGGACGCATGCACACCCAATACCCCGACGACCCCACCAAGCGGTTCTACACCTACCGCAACCGCGGCTACCTTCTGTCGCAGCCCGGCCTGCGCAAGCTGCAGCTCCAGGAGTGGGTTCGGTTCGGCTGGTACTTCGTGGTGACCCGCCGTGATCCCAAGGGCCTCGCTGAGTGGATTCGCTTGCGGCGCTTGGGCCGTCGCGAACAGTTCGGCAAACCTCGAAGCGGGTCGCCACCGTCGGAACCTGGAGGATCGCGATGACGTTTCTGGACGCCGCCGCCCAGTCGCGGACCTTCACCCGCGCCCGCGGCGACCTGGTCGCCGGCTTCCGCCGGCACGAGCTGTGGCTGCACCTGGGCTGGCAGGACATCAAGCAGCGCTACCGCCGCTCGGTGCTGGGCCCGTTCTGGATCACCATTGCGACCGGCACCACCGCCGTCGCGATGGGCGGCCTGTACTCCAAGCTGTTTCACCTCGAGCTCGCCGTGCACCTGCCGTACGTCACGCTCGGCCTGATCGTCTGGAACCTGATCAACGCGGCCATCCTGGAGGGTGCCGACGTCTTCGTGGCCAACGAGGGACTGATCAAGCAACTCCCCACCCCGCTGTCCGTGCACGTCTACCGGCTGGTGTGGCGGCAGATGATCCTGTTCGCGCACAACATCGTGATCTACGCCGTCATCGCGGTCATCTACCCCAAGCCGTGGTCGTGGGCGGATCTGTCGGTCATCCCGGCGCTCGGGCTGATCGTGCTCAATTGCATTTGGGTGTCACTGTGTTTCGGCATCCTGGCCACCCGCTATCGCGACATCGGTCCGCTGCTGTTCTCGGTGGTGCAGTTGCTGTTCTTCATGACGCCGATCATCTGGAACGACGACACGTTGCGGCAGCAGGGCGCTGGGCGCTGGTCGCGCATCGTCGAACTCAACCCGCTGCTGCACTATCTCGACATCGTGCGGTCCCCGTTGCTGGGCGCCCACCAGGAGCTGCGGCACTGGGCCGTGGTGGCGGCGCTGACCGCCGTCGGCTGGGTGCTGGCGGCGTTCGCGATGCGGCAGTACCGCGCCCGCGTCCCGTACTGGGTCTAGCGGCTCAGCTCACATAAGCGGAGGCAGCGGATTCAGCCAGTCCAACGAACCGTCCGTCTGCCCCTTGTACTGCGGGCAGTAGGCGGACACCGAGAGCCCGACGAAGAATCCGGCTTGGCGCGCCGAAAGACTGGTGTCCTTCATCACCTTCATCGCCACGACGCTCGTTTTCTGGTTCCTGTCGAGCCCCGCGCAGACCGAGCGCGCCATGGTGATCGGGTCGTTCACGACGATCCCGTTGTCCGCCAGGGCGCCCAGGAAGGCGTCGTCGGATGGGTCGGCGGCCGCCGGGGCCGCGGAAAGCAGCGCGGCGGCGGACAGCATGGCCGCGGCGATTGTCGACCTCGTTCCCGGACCGACGTTCATATCTCCACGATAGGCCGCCGTTGGCGCTCCAAGAATCCATGGAGAATCCCGCAAGGCCGGCGCCGGACGCTGACCACCATGCGTAACACCGTTTTCGCCGATGGGGCCCGCGTGGCCACGATCCACCGTGCCGACGCCCCGCTGGGTCGCACGGCCAGGTTCCACCTGCGCAGGTTGTTCGACAACCTGCCCTGCTGCCACCGCTCGTGGGCCAACCAAGGCAAGCGTTTCTTCCTGCACGGCTATGAACGGGCCTTCGACATCGAATTCGCCTGTGCCGAAACCGAAGCCGGGACCGACGCGGTGATCGACGAAGTCACACTGGACGAGGTCAAGACGGCGCTGCGGGACCAGTTCGACCACACCACGCTGATCGCCGTCGACGACCCGCAACGCGACCTGTTCGAGTTGCTGGCCGACCGGGGCGTCATCGACCTGCGGATCATGGACGACACCGCAATGGCGGGCACGGCCGCATGGACGTTCGAGACGGTGGAAAGCATCGTCGCGCGGGCGACCGGTGGCCGCGTCTGGGTGTCCCGGATCAAGGCCCGGGAGAGCCGCAACAACGTCGTTACCCTCACCGCGGGTCCCGTTTAGACGAAACCCGACGCCTGCAATCCCGATGCGGGAGTATGCGTTCGTGAGCGACGCCTCGGCAATCGGCTGCGTGGGGACGTTGACCGTGGCGACCCGCGGCGACCGCGGGGCCGGCGAGGTGCTGGTCACCGTGCGGGGCGCCAAGGAGGCCTTCCTGGCGTGGTCCGACGACCCCTTGCCCAAGGGCGCACAGGTGCTGGTGGTGGAGGTCAGGGGAGCCCGGACGGTAACCGTCGAACCCTGGCACGAACTCGCGTGATCTGAATTGACGACCCGGATCGCCCGGGATACAACAGCGAAACCCAAAAGGAGTTCCGATGCTCGGTTACAAAGTGCCCTCCCCCGATGAGGCGATGCTGATCTCCGGCGGCCGAAGCAAGAGCAACGCCCCCTTCCGCGTCGTGACCGGCCACGGCGCCTTCATCATGCCGTTCTTCCGCAAGGCCCGCTTCCTCACGCTGGCGATGTGTGAGGCCGAGGTCGCCGAGAAATGCGTGACCCAGCAGGGCATCACGCTCAACGTCCGTGCGGTGATCGCCTTCAAGGTCGGCAACGACACCGAAAGCATCATCAGCGCCGCGCAGCGATTCCTGTCCGAACAGGACCAGATGTCCGTGCTGACCGGGCGCATCTTCGCCGGCCACCTGCGATCGATCATCGGCTCGATGACCGTCGAGCAGATCATCCGGGAACGCCAGAAGCTGGCGACCGAGGTCCTCGACGGCTCCAAGGAGGAGATGGCCCGGATCGGCCTCACGGTCGACGCGTTGCAGATCCAGTCCATCGACGACGACGGGCTCGGCTACATCAACGCGATGTCGGCGCCGCACAACGCGGCCATCCAGCAGCAGGCGCAGATCGCCCAGGCACAGGCCAACCAGGCGGCCGCCGAAGCCGAGCAGGAGTCGCAGCGCAAGCAGGCCGAATTCGCCCGGGAGACCGCGATCGTCAAGGCGCAGTACAAGGCCGAGGTCGACAAGGCTCAGGCCGAGGCGGCCCAGGCCGGCCCGCTGGCCGAGGCCGAGGCCCAGCGCGAGGTGCTGCAGATGCGCACCGAGCTGGCCCAGCGCGCCGCCGAACTGCGCCAGCAGGAGCTGGTCGCCGAGGTCGTCAAGCCCGCCGAGGCCGAGGCCGAACGCGTGCGGATCCTGGCGGTGGCCGACGCGGAGAAGATGAAGATCCAGGCCGAGGCCGCGGCGTCGCACAACCGGGTCGCCCTGGACAAGGCGCTGATCGATCAGCTGCCCGAGATCGTGGAGAAGGCGGCCCGAGGTCTCGCCAACGCCAACGTGACCGTGCTCAACGGCGCCGAGGGACTCACCGAGGTGGCCAGCGGGCTGGTCGCCCAGGGCAGGGCGATCTTCGACGCCCTGCGGGGCACCGTCGACTACTACGACGACGAAACCGCCGCGCCGCCGCTGACCACGAACTCCGAATCAGGTAATTCATGAATTCGCTTGTGCTGCAGCACTAGTCGCCGGTGAAGGTGAGGTCGTCAGACAACACGTTGGACAGGTCGTCGAGATCCATGTCCAGCATCCCATTGGTGTCCCGTTGAGACTGGATTCCCGAGAGACCCGACAGACCCGAGGTCCCCGACAGCCCGGGTGAGGCCGCGCCGGCGATCGCCTCCGGAGGCACCGGGCCCGGCGGCACCGCCGGGCTGATGATTACCTGGCCGACGAGGCCGTTGGGCGTGAAAGAGCCGCCCTGACCGATGGTGACCATTTCGTGGGGCCCGATAATCAGCGCACCGCCCTGGTTCAGCGGCACGGTGGCCCCGGTGTGGACGATCAAATAGGAGCCGTCGTCGACCGTCAACGTCCCGCCGGTGACACTCATGACACCGGTGGGGTCGATGGTGACCACACCACCGGAGTTGATGGAGAACGCACCGGCGTCGTTGACCACGCCGCCGGGGCTGACGGTGAGCGTGCCGTTGTCGATCAATACGCCGCCGTGGTCGATCGTCAGCGCCGCGCCCTCGGTGAACGTGCCGCCGGAGTTGACGTTGATTGTGCCGCCGCTGCTGACTTCCATCGTGCCGCCGAAGTTACCCAGTGAGCCGCCGTGCTCGACGGTCAGCGTGCCGCCCGCATCGACCGTCGTGGTGCCGAAGTTACCGAGGAAGCTGCCGTCATCGACGGTGAGAGTGCCGCTGTCGGTGAGGGTCCCGCCCGAGAAGACCCCCAAGCTGCCGCCGTCGTTGACAGTGAGTGTGCCGTTGTCGGCGAGGGTCCCGCCGGAGTAGACGATCATGCTGCCGGAGTCGGTCAGGGTGCCGCCGCTGCTGACGGTCAGGGTGCCGTAGTCATCCAGGGTGCTGCCGGGGCCCACGGTCAGGGTGCCCGCATCGCTCAGGCTGCCCGTTTGAGGGATGGTCAGGGTGCCGTTGTCGGTCAGGGTGCCGCCCGAGTCGACCGTCAAGGGTCCGTAGTCGAACAGCGTGCCGCCCTGATCGACGGTCAGTGTGCCGCCGTTGGTGACCGTCATCGGATCGATGGTGTAGAGGTGCCCGCCGTTGTCGACGGTCAGCGTGCCGGAATCGACAAGGGTGCCGTAGTTGGAGAAGACGCCACCGTTGTCGACGGTGACCGTGCCGCCGCTGTCGATGGCCATCGTCCCGCCGTTGACCTCGAAATTCCCGGCATCGGTGAGCGTGCCGCCCGAGTTGACGGTCAAAGCGCCGTAGTCGACTACGTTGCCGCCGCTGTTGACCGTCAGCGTGCCGCCGTCGGTGACCGTCAAAGCCCCGCTGTTGTAGAGGTTGCCGCCGGCGTTGACGATGACGTCGCCGCCGTCGGTGACGGAGCCTCCGGTGTAGACGGTGAGGGTGCCAGTGTCGGTGCCACCCGTGCTCACGGTCAGGGTGCCGCCTTGGTTCACGGTGACAGCGCCGGCGTCGTAGAGGTTGCCGCCGCCGGTCACGGTGACGGCGCCGCCATGACCGACCGTGACCGTCCCGCTGTCCGACAGAGTGCCGCCGCCGGTCACCGTCATGCTGCCGGTGTCGGTACCACCCTGGCTGATCGTCAGCGTGGCGCCCGGCTGGACCGTCAACGCGCCGGAATCGGTCACCGTGCCGCCGGAGGTCACCGTCATGGCGCTGTTGTCGCTGAACACGCCGCCGGACTGAATGGTCAACGAGCCGCCGTCGGTGACGTTGAAGCTGCTGTTGGCGAAGCCCACATAGCCGCCATTGTCGACAACCACCGAGCCGGAGTCGGTGATGGTGCCCGGGTTGCTGAGCAGGTAGCCGCCGTTCTCGACCGTGAAGGTGCCGCCATTGTCGATGGTCAGGGTGCCGGTGCCACTGCCCACCGAGAATGAGCCGGCGTCGTTGACAACCCCGCCGCTGGCCACGTCCAGCGTGCCGCCGGAGAGGGTCAGGGCACCACCATTCAGGTTGAGGGTGCCGGCGTCGGTGAAGGTGCCACCGGAATAGACGAAAACGCTGCCGCCGGTGTTATCGGTGATAGTGCCGCCGGTGTTGATGGCGACCGTGCCGAAGTCTTTCAGGAAGCCGCCGCCGGTCACGGTTAGGCTGCCCGTGTCGGTGCCACCCGTGCTCACGGTCAGCGTGCCACCGTTGTTGACCGTGACCGTCCCCGCGTCGGACAGAGTGCCGCCACCGGTAATCGTGAGGCCGCCGGTGTCACCGGTAGTCGCGGTGCTGACGTTGAGGGTGCCGCCGGAATTAATGGTGAGAGTGCCCCCGTCGGACAGGCTGCCGCCGCCGGTGACGGTAAGGCTGCCGGTGTCCCCGGTCGTCGTCGTGCCGACGGTCAGCGTGCCGCCGCTGTGGACCGTGACCGTTCCGCCGTCGGACAGGGTGCCGCCGCCGGTCACGGTTAGGCTGCCCGTGTTGGTCCCACCCGTGCCGACGGTGACCGTGCCGCCGTGACCGACCGTGACCGTCCCGGCGTCGGACGCAGTGCCGCCGACCGTGAAGCTGCCGCTGTTGGTGCTGGCCGTGCCCACCGTGACCGCACCACCGTGGCTGACGGTCAGACTGCCGCCACTGTCGACAGTGAGCGCGCCGCCTTGGGTGACTGCGAGGGTGTTGCCGGACGGGATGGTGAGGGCACCGCCATTGCTGATTTCGACGGTCCCGCCGCTGGCACTGATGGTGGTGTTGACCGGAAGGTTGAGGGTGATGCCGTTGGTGAACGTGCCGCCGCTATTGACCGTGATGGTGTTGGTGCCCAAGAGCTGCACGGAGGTACCGCTATTGAGCGTGATCGCGCCGGAGTCGTTGACGGTGCTGGTGCTGAGGCCGAACTGGCCGCCGTTAAAGGTGAGGACGCCGGTGCTGTTGACGGTCACGGTGCCGCCGCCGGCGGCGAACTGTCCGCCGTTGACGGTGACGGTGCCGCTGTCGACCAGGCTGCCGCCGTTGAAGATGAGATTGCCGCCGGCGGCAGTGACCTGGCCGCCCTGGTTGACGGCGAGGGTGCCGCCGGTCCAGATATCGGCGTCGCAGCTGGAACTGAGGGTGAGGCTGCCGCCCTGGGTGACGGTGAGATTGCCGTAGACCTCCAGGCCACCCGCGGTGCCGGGCGCGCCGGTGGTGATAGCGCCGCCGTCGAAGGCCTGGCCGCCGGAGTCCACGGTGAGGGCGCCGAAGTTGAGGGCAACAGTGCCGCCGCTGTTGACGTTCAGGGTGCCGCCGCTGGTGACGGTGATGTCGCCCTCGCTGAATCCCACACCGCCGGTGAGCGTGCCGCCGCTGTTGACGTTGACCGTCCCGCCGTCGGTCAGGGTGGTGCCGCTCAGAGTGACGCTGCCGGTGTCACCGGTAACAGTGGCATTGCTGACGTTGAGCGTGCCGCCGCTGTTGACCGTGAAACTGCCGCCGGTGTCGGTCAGGTTGCCGCCGCCGGTCACCGTGAGGCTGCCGGTGTCCCCGGTGGTCGCGGTGCTGACGTTGAGGGCGCCGCCGCTGTTGACCGTGAGCGTCCCGCCGTCGGACACAGTGCCGCCGCCGGTAATGGTGAGGGTGCCGCTGTTGGCTGTGGTGGTGCCCACGGTCAGGACACCGCCGGAGTTGACGGTGACCGTGCCGCCGTTGACGGTAAGCGTGCCGCCGCCGGTCACCGAGAGGAAGCCGGTGTCGGCGCCGCCCGTACTCACCGTGAGCGCGCCGCCGGAGCTGACGGTCAGAGAGCCACTGTCGGTCAGGATGCCGCCGGAGCCGACGGTCAGAGTGCCGCTGTCGGTGAC
>NZ_LZJB01000236.1:0-6027 GCF_001666895.1 Mycobacterium sp. E3298 | reverse complement strand
CGAGGCATGAGCGACATCCTAATGACGGCGGCCGCGCCGCCCACCCGGCGCCCGCCGGCCGCGCCGAGCTGCCGCCCCGGCGTCCGCAGCAGGACGTGGCCGGGCTACTGGGCTCCGACGTTCAGGCGTCCGCGCGCCGGCCGGCCGAGCCGATCCGGCGGGAGCAGCGCGGCCCGGACGCCGTTCGCCGCCCGCCGCCGGCGGGGCGCAACGGCCACCAGGCCACCAACTATCAGCACTGACGGCGCGCCGGGCGCCGGGTGGGCGGCGCGGCCGCCGTCATTAGGATGTCGCTCATGCCTCGTCCCGTAGCCCTGATCACCGGGCCCACCTCGGGGATCGGCGCCGGCTACGCGCGACGCTATGCCAACGACGGATACGACCTGGTCCTGGTCGCCCGCGACGTCGACCGGCTGACCGACCTCGCCGGCGAACTGCAGGGCCGCGCCGGCAACATCGAGGTGCTGCCCGCCGACCTGGCCGACGCCGCCGGCCGCGACCAGGTCTGCGAACGGCTGTCCCGCGGGGTGCGCGTCCTGGTGAACAACGCCGGCTTCGGCACCTCCGGCGACTTCTGGGCGACCGATCCCGCGCTGCTGCAGTCGCAGCTCGACGTCAACGTCACCGCGGTCATGCACCTCACCCGGGCGGCCCTGCCCGCCATGCTGGACGCCGGCGCCGGCACCGTGATCAACATCGCGAGCGTCGCGGGGCTGGTGCCGGGCCGCGGCTCGACCTACTCGGCATCCAAGGCGTGGGTCATCTCGTTCAGCGAGGGCCTGTCCGTCGGCCTGCAGGGCACCGGCGTCGGGGTGCACGCCGTGTGTCCGGGCTACGTGCACACCGAGTTTCACGCCCGCGCCGGGATCGACATGGCCAAGTCACCGTCGTTCATGTGGCTCGAGGTCGACGACGTGGTGAACCAGAGCCTGGCCGACATCGCGCGCGGCAAGGTGATCAGCATCCCCGGCCTGCAATACAAGGCGATCATCGCCGTGGAGCGGATGATTCCGCGGACCCTGATGCGGGCCGTGACCAAGCGGATCGGCGGTGGCCGTGGCCGGACCTGACGCGCACACCGACTCCCGCGAGGAGCTGGCCGACCTGGTGCGCCGGCTGTCGGTGGTGCACGGCAAGGTGACACTGTCGTCGGGCAAGGAGGCCGACTACTACGTCGACCTGCGCCGCGCGACCCTGCACCACCGCGCCTCCGCCCTGATCGGCACGCTGATGCGCGACCTCACCCACGACTGGGACTACGCGGTGGTCGGCGGCCTCACCCTGGGCGCCGACCCGGTCGCCACGGCCGTCATGCACGCGCCGGGCCGCCCGATCGACGCGTTCGTCGTGCGCAAGTCCGCGAAAACCCATGGGCTGCAACGCCTTATCGAGGGCTCCGAGGTCGCGGGCAAGCGCGTGCTGGTCGTCGAGGACACCAGCACGACGGGGGCGTCGGCGCTGACCGCGGTGCGCGCCGTCCAAGAGGCAGGCGGGCACGTGGTCGGCGTGGCCACGGTCGTGGACCGTTCCACCGGCGCGGCCGAGGCCATCGAGGCCGAGGGCCTGCCGTACCGCAGCGTGCTGGGCCTCGCCGATCTGGGGCTGGGCTAGGCCGTCATCGCTGTGCGCACCTTCCTCGCGATGGCGGCTTGCCTGCTGGCTTGCCTGACGGGTTGCTCGGGCGCCAGCCAGCCCGTCCGCCCCTACGGCGCGCAGGGCGCCCGCTTCGGGGAATCGCTTTCGCTGCTGGGCTGGAACATGGCGGTGTCGAACCTGCGGTGGGACGGCGACTACGTGCTGATCGACGTCGACGCCTCGGCGGCCAACCCGCAGGCGCCGCACGCCAAACCCGAGGACATCCGGTTCGGGCTCTACGGGGCGCTGTCGCACCCGATGGAGTCCAACGGGCTGGGCAGTTGCGACCGCCCGGCGGGCCAGGCGCCCGACGTCCACTCGCCGCTGTCGGCCTCCGGCGACCGGCTCGCCGGGACGGTTTGCCTTGGGCCGCTCAAGGATCGCAGTCAGGTCCGCGGCGTGTACACCTACTCGCCGCGCGACCGGATCCCGAACAGCTCGGCGGCCTACCCGGCCGCGTTCCCGGTGGGGCTGATGCCCACCAACGCCAACGACACCGGCCTGTCGGTGAAGACCGTCAGTCTGTCGGCCTGGCGCGCCGACGGCGCCCCGATGACGAAGGCGCAGCTCGGCGATCCGGCGGCGTTCAACGGCACCGGCTACATGCTGCTCGGGCTGGAAGCCGACGGGCTGGCCGCCCGGTATCGCGACGAGTCGGCCAACCGCGGCGGCCCGCTGATGCTGCTCGCGTCCCCGACGCTGCCCGGCGCCGGGCTGAACCCGGCCTGCTCGGCGTACGGGTCGTCGGTGCTGATCCTGCCCGACGCCTCGCTGGACGCGGTGCACGTCAGCGCGTCGTTGTGCACGCAGGGCGAGATCAACGAGGCGCTGCTCTACGCGACGGTGGCGGTCGACGGCACGCACGCCGCGGTGTGGACGCCGCGATGAGCGAACCGGGGCCCGGGCCGACCGAATGGGCCGCACCGGCCGCCGGGGTGGGGCCTTGGCCCGGCGACCCGCCCGACGACCCGCGATACGACCCGGTCCTGTTGCGCGAGGGCGACACTCGCAACGTCGTCGACGCCTATCGGTACTGGACGCGCGAGGCGATCATCGCCGACATCGACCGCCGCCGCCATCCCCTGCACGTGGCGATCGAGAACTTTGGGCACGACGCCAACATCGGCTCGGTGGTGCGCACCGCCAACGCCTTCGCGGTGCACACCGTGCACATCGTCGGCCGGCGGCGGTGGAATCGCCGCGGCGCCATGGTGACCGACCGCTATCAGCGGCTGTGCCATCACGACAGCACCGCCGACCTGCTGGGCTTCGCCGCCGGTGCCGGGCTGACGGTGGTCGCGGTGGACAACGTCCCGGGCGCGACCCGGCTCGAGGAGACCGCGCTGCCGCGGGACTGCCTGCTGGTGTTCGGTCAGGAGGGCCCGGGCATCACCGACGACATCCGCGCGGGCGCCGCGATGGCGGTGTCGATCGCCCAATTCGGCTCGACGCGGAGCATCAATGCCGGGGTGGCCGCCGGGATCGCGATGCACGCCTGGGTCCGGCAGCACGCCGACCTGTCGCGCGCCTGGTAGCGGCGTCGCTTTCCCGCTTGCGCATCGAATGTGCGCTCAGGGCGGGGATTTTCGGCGTGTCGCCGCCCTCAGCGCACACTCGAAGCCAAGGGTTCACCCGCGACGGCGTGGGATACCTCGTCCGGCCGAGCCGAGGCGAATAGACCCCAAGTTGAGCCGGGCTCGCGGCCGTCCGCATACGTTGAGAGGGTGCGTGACGTGATTGCCGAGCTGATGTCGATCTGGCGTGCCGGCGATATTGCGGGGCTGGGCACGGTGGTGCGTACCTTCCGGTCCGCGCCGCGCCCGCCGGGGGCGGCGATGGTGGTCGCGCCGGACGGCTCGGTCACCGGGTCGGTGTCGGGCGGCTGCGTGGAGGGTGCGGTGTACGACCTCGCCGCCGAGGCTGCGAAGACCGGGGCGCCTCGGCTGGAGCGCTACGGAGTCAGCGACGACGACGCGTTCACGATCGGCCTGACGTGCGGCGGCGTCATCGACGTGTTCGTCGAACCGGTCTCGCGCGCGTCGTTTCCCGAGCTCGGCGCAGTGGCCGACGACATCGCCGAGCGTCGCGCGGTGGCGACCGCCACCGTCGTCGCCCACCCCGACCCGGACTGGGTGGGCCGGCGGATCGTCATCCGGCCCGACGGCGTGGCGGGTTCGCTGGGCTCGGCGCGCGCCGACGCCGCGGTCGCCGACGACGCGCGCGGGCTGCTCGCGCTGGGCCGCAGCGACGTCCTCGTGTACGGGCCCGACGGGCAGCGGCTCGGCGACGGCATGGAGGTCTTCGTGTCCAGCTTCGCGCCGCCGCCGCAGATGCTGATCTTCGGCGCGATCGACTTCGCCGCCGCGCTGGCGCGGCAGGGCTCGTTCCTCGGCTACCGCGTCACCGTGTGCGATGCCCGCCCGGTGTTCGCCACCCGTGCCCGCTTCCCGACGGCCGACGAGGTCGTCGTCGACTGGCCCCACCGCTACCTCACGGCCCAGGCGGAGGCGGGCGCCGTCGATCGGCACACGGTGATCTGCGTGCTGACCCACGACCGGAAGTTCGATGTGCCGGTGCTCGAGGTGGCGCTGCGCCTGCCCGAGGTCGGCTACGTCGGGGCGATGGGGTCGCGCCGCACACATGACGACCGGATGACCCGGCTCCAGGCCGCCGGGCTGACCGGCGCCGAACTGAGCCGGCTGTCCAGCCCGATCGGGCTGGACCTCGGTGCGCGCACCCCCGAGGAGACCGCGGTCTCGATCGCCGCCGACATCATCGCCAAGCGCTGGGGCGGCGGGGGCCGCCCGCTGGCCGAGATCGGCGGGCGGATCCACCATGACGCGGGGGACCCCACTCTACTTCCGTAGTGCCGCCCGTAGGCTGTGCACGACGCCGTCGTCGCCGCACACGAGAGGACCCCGGGATGAAGATCGCCAACCAGTTCACCGTCAGTGCCCCCATCGAAGAGGCCTGGGACGTGCTGAGCGACCTGGAGCAGGTGATCCCGCTGATGCCCGGGGCCGCGCTGACCGGCCACGAGGGCGACGACTACCTCGGTAAGGTCAAGGTGAAGGTAGGCCCCGTCACCAGCGAGTTCAGCGGCAAGGTGCGCTTCGTCGAGCACGATCGCGGCCAATACCGCGCGGTGATCGACGCCAAGGGCAAGGAGACCCGCGGGACCGGCAACGCGGCGGCGACGGTCACCGCCCAGCTCCACGAGGACGGCGATCGCACCGGCGTCACCGTCGACACCGACCTGAAGATCGCCGGCAAGCTGGCCCAGTTCGGCAGCGGCATGCTGCAGCAGGTGTCGGAAAAGCTGCTGGGCCAGTTCGTGGAGTCGCTCGAAGCCAAGCTCGTCGCGGAATCGGTGGCCGCGCCGGCCACACCCGAGGGCCCCCCGCAGGTCGGGCGCGCCCCGGAGCCACGCCACGCCGCCGAGCCCGAGCCCATCGACCTGCTCGACCTCGCCGGCGGCGACCAGCTCAAGAGGTACGCCCCGGTGCTGCTGGCCGTGCTGGCCGCGCTGGTGCTGGGTTGGATGCTCGGCCGGAGGCGCTAGAACTGCCGATCGCCGCTCGCGTCGTGTCTTTGAGGGCGACCCCCGAGCGGCCGAGTTCGCGGGCGCCTGCGACCAGCGCGGCGGTGACCGCCGCGGCCGCCGGGTAGTCCAGGCCGTCGGGCGGATGGATGTTGGACACGCAGTTGCGGTCGGCGTCGGTGCGCCCCGGCGCCGGCCGGTGCGTCAGATAGATGCCCAGGCTGTCGGCGACCGACAGCCCCGGCCGTTCTCCGATCAGCACGAGAACCGTTGTGACACCGAGGGCTGCGCCGATGTGGTCACCGAGCGCGACGCGGGCCTGGGTGGCGACCACCGGCGGGGCGATCGTGTACCGGCCGTCGAACGCGCGCACCAGCGCCTCGACCATGCCCGCGGCGTGGTCGGTCAGCGCCCGGGGCGAGAGGCCGTCGGCGAGCACAAATCCAATGTCCGCCTTGGTGTTCGGCAGATCCGACAGGTCCGCCGGGCTGCGGCCGAGGTCGGGCCGGCGCAGGTATTCGCCGCGGGAGGTGGCCCGGCTGTGCACCTGTAGCGGCTCGCCGATGCCGACGCCGCGGAGCCGCTGGACGAGGCCGTCGACGTCGAGCGGGTCGTGCACGGCGTCGCGTGCCGCGGCGTGCGCTGGCAGCCGGCTGATGACCGACCCGGAACCCCCGGACGTCTGGGCCCCGCTGCGGGCGACCACGCAGGCGCGGATCGGCCTCGGGCGGGCGGGAGATTCGCTGCCGACCCGGCGCGTCCTGGAGTTTCGGGCAGCGCACGCCGCGGCACGCGACGCCGTGCACGACCCGCTCGACGTCGACGGCCTCGTCCAGCGGCTCCGCGGCGTC
>NZ_LZJB01000235.1:0-32285 GCF_001666895.1 Mycobacterium sp. E3298 | reverse complement strand
CTGTCGCACGGACTCGGCGAGTATGCTCGCCGGTACGACCACGTCGCGGAGCGTTTCGGGGAGGCGGGCCTGGTCACCTACGCGCTGGACCATCGCGGGCACGGCCGTTCGGGTGGCAAGCGGGTGCTGGTGCGTGACGTCTCCGAGTACACGGCGGACTTCGACAGCCTGGTGCGGATCGCCACCCGGGAGCATCCGGGCCTCAAATGCATCGTGCTCGGGCACAGCATGGGCGGCGGCATCGTGTTCGCCTACGGCGTCGAACGGCCCGACAACTACGACCTGATGGTGCTGTCGGGGCCCGCGGTGGCCGCCCAGGACCAGGTGTCGCCGCTGATGGCGCTGGCCGCCCGGGTCGTCGGCGGCCTGGTGCCCGGCCTGCCGGTGCAGGAGCTGGACGTCGACGCCATCTCCCGGGACCCGGAAGTGGTGGCGGCCTACAAGAGCGATCCGCTGGTGTATCACGGGAAGGTTCCGGCCGGCATCGGCCGCGCCCTCCTTCAGGTCGGCGAGACCATGCCGCAGCGCGCACCGGCGCTGACGGCGCCACTGCTGGTGGTGCACGGCTCCGACGACCGCCTGATTCCCGTCGCGGGCAGCCGGCGCCTGGTCGAGTGTGTCGGGTCCGCCGACGTCGAACTGAAGGTCTACCCCGGGCTCTACCACGAAGTCTTCAACGAGCCGGAGCGCGACCAGGTGCTGGGCGACGTGGTCGCCTGGATCACCGCCCGGCTCTGAGGCGGAACTGTCGTAGCGCTCCCGTATTTTGGCGCATATGACCCGCGCCGACGACGATGCAGAGCGGGTACCGCCCGCTCGGGGGGAGAGGAGTGGCGCACATGACGGACGACAAGATGCTGGCCCGCATCGCCGCGCTGTTGCGCCAGGCCGAAGGCACCGACAACCCGCATGAGGCGGACGCCTTCATGAGCGCCGCGCAGCGGTTGGCCACGGCGTCCTCCATCGACCTGGCGGTGGCGCGGTCCCACGCGGCGAACCGCTCGCCGGCGCAGGCCCCGACGCAGCGGACCATCACCATCGGGGAAGCCGGCACCAAGGGACTGCGGACCTATGTGCAGCTGTTCGTGTTGATCGCGATGGCCAACGACGTGCGCTGTGACGTGGCATCGAATTCGACGTTCGTCTACGCCTACGGGTTCGCCGAGGACATCGACGCCACGCACGCGTTGTACGCCAGCCTGGTGGTCCAGATGGTGCGGGCGTCGGACGCCTACCTGGCGTCGGGCGCGCACCGGCCGACGCCCACCATCACCGCGCGGCTGAACTTCCAGTTGGCCTTCGGGGCCCGCGTGGGCCAGCGCCTGGCGGAGGCTCGTGACCAGGCCCGGCGCGAGGCCACCAAGGACAGGCGCCGGCCGCCGGGCACGGCGATCGCGTTGCGGGACAAAGATGTCGAGCTGCACGACTACTACCGGAGCGCGTCGAAGGCGCGGGGCACCTATCAGGTCAGCCGGGCGACGGCGGGCTATTCCTCGTCGGCGCGGCGCGCGGGGGACCGGGCCGGTCGGCGGGCGCGGCTGGGCAGCAGCCCCGAACTCCCGGGCGCGCGCACCCCGTTGGGCCGGTGACCCCGGAACGCTCCGCCAAGAGGGACTCCCAGCGCGCCAAGGTTTACGCGGCCGAGGAGTTCGTCCGGACGCTGTTCGACCGGGCCGCCGAGCACGGGTCACCCGTCGTGGACTTCTTCGGCGGGCAGCTCACGCTGCCGCCGGAGGGACGATTCGGCTCGGTGTCCGCCGCGCAGCGCTATGTTGACCAGGTGCTTGCATTGCCGGCGGTGCGCCGGCGGTGGCCCTCCGCGGCGCCGCTGCGGGTGCGGCCGCGACGGGCCGCCACCGCGGCCCATTACGAATTCCGCGACGGCGCAGGCGTTATCGCGGTCCCCGACCGCGACACCGCCGACTGGGCGCTGCGCGAACTCGTGGTGCTTCACGAGGTCGCTCACCACCTGTGCCGGGCCGACCCACCGCACGGCCCGGAGTTCGTCGCGACGTTCGGCGAGCTGGCGGAGCTGGTGATGGGCCCCGAGTTGGGGCACGTGCTGCGCGTCGTGTACGCGAAAGAGGGTGCGCGGTGAGCGATCCCGACGCCCGGGCACGCGAGGTCGAGGCCCAGCTGACCGACGACGAGCGGTTCTCGCTCCTGGTCGGCGTGATGGGGGCCGGCGACATGTGGCCGGTGCGCGACGACCGCATCCCACCGGGCGTCCCGATGAGCGCCGGTTACGTGCCCGGCGTTCCCCGGCTCGGCATTCCGGCGTTGCAGATGAGCGACGCCGGCCTCGGTGTGACCAACCCCGGCTACCGCCCGGGTGACAGCGCGACCGCGCTGCCGGCCGGGCTGGTGCTGTCGGCGAGCTTCGATCCCGCGCTCGCCCGCGCGGCGGGGGAGGTGATCGGCCGGGAGGCCCGCAGCCGCGGGTTCAACGTGCAGCTGGCCGGCGCCATGAACCTCGCGCGCGACCCGCGGAACGGGCGCAACTTCGAATACCTTTCCGAGGACCCGCTTTTGACCGCGACGATCGCCGCGGAGTCGATCGACGGCATCCAGCAACAACACGTCATCTCGACCGTCAAGCACTACTCGCTGAACTGCAACGAGACCAACAGGCACTTTTTGGACGCCGTCATCGACCCCGACGCGCATCGCGAATCCGACCTGCTGGCCTTCGAAATGGCCATCGAGCGGGCGCGGCCGGGCGCCGTGATGGCCGCCTACAACAAGGTCAACGGCGCCTACGCCGCCGCCAACGACGTCCTGCTCAACCAAGTGCTGAAAGGCGCCTGGGGATACCCGGGCTGGGTCATGTCGGACTGGGGGGCCACACCGTCGTGGGAGTGCGCGCTCGCCGGCCTCGACCAGGAATGCGGCGCGCAGATCGACGCGCTGTTGTGGCAGAGCGAAACCTTCGGCGCGCCGCTGCGCGCCGCCCATGCCGACGGCAGGCTGAGCGACGAGCGCCTCTCCGACATGGTCCGGCGGATCCTGCGGTCGATGTTCGCGGTCGGCGTCGACCGGGCAACGGTCACGCCCCCACCGGATCTGGCCGCCCACAACGAGATTGCGCTGCGGGTCGCCCGGCAGGGAATCGTGCTGCTGAGCAACCGCGGGCTGCTGCCCCTGGCGCCGGAATCGACCGCCCGCATCGCCGTCATCGGCGGGTACGCGAACGTGGGCGTGCCTGCCGGCTACGGATCGAGCGCCGTCGTCCCGCCGGGCGGCTACGCGGCCGTGATTCCGATCGGCGGCGCCGGACTCGAGGCGGGGCTGCGCAAGCTGCACCTGCTGCCATCGAGCCCGCTGGACGAGCTGCGAAAGCAATTGCCCAACGCCGAAATCGAATTCGACCCCGGCATCAGTCCCGCGGAGGCGGTCCGCGCGGCGCGCCGCGCGGACTTCGCGATCGTGTTCGCGGTTCGCGCAGAGGGGGAAGGGTTCGACATCGCCGACCTGTCGCTGCCGCAGGGGCAGGACGAGCTGATCACCGCCGTGTCCGCCGCCAACCCGAACACCGTCGTGGTGCTCGAGACGGGCAATCCGGTGACCATGCCCTGGCGCGACTCGGTGCGGGCGATCGTGCAGGCCTGGTATCCGGGGCAGGCCGGCGCCCAGGCCATCGCGGAAGTCCTTGCCGGGCAGGTCAATCCGTCGGGACGCCTGCCGATCACCTTCCCGGCCGACCTGCGACAGACGCCGCGCCCGGAACTGCCCGGACCCGGCGCCTCGTGGGGGGAGCCGAGCACGATCGAGTACGTGGAGGGATCCGACGTCGGCTACCGCTGGTTCGCCGCCACCGGGGCGACGCCGGCGTTCGCCTTCGGACATGGCTTGTCCTACACCAGCTTTGAGTACCAAGACCTGGACGTCACCGGTGGAGACACGGTGACCGCCAGCTTCAGCGTGGTCAACACGGGCGACCGCACGGGGGCCGACGTCCCGCAGCTGTATCTCACCGGGACGCCCGACGGGCCGTGCCTGCGGCTGCTCGGATTCGAGCGGGTCGAGCTGGAACCGGGGGCCGGCCGTCGCGTGAGCGTCGAGGCGGATCCGCGCCTGCTCGCGCGCTACGACGGCGGCGTGGCGCGCTGGCGCGTCGGTGCGGGCGGCTATCAGGTGGCGATCGGCACGTCGGCGGTCACACCGCAGCTGGCAGCGACGGTCGAGCTCGCCGGGCGTACGTTCGGGCGCTGATCGCGGCGCGCCGGCCGCATCGAGTGTGCGTTCGCGGTTTTGGCTGTGCGCGCAGGGTTTCCCACCCCGGCGTGTCGCCGCCCCGGACGCACACTCGACGCGAGCCTCAGGAGGCGCGGACTACTTGACCGGGGTCAGCTCGTCGCCACAGGTGCAGCGGTACGGCTCGCCCGAACCGGAGCAGTGGCAGGGAACCTCGATACGAACGCGACACCCGCAGCCCTCGTGGCCGCAGGTCAGCTCGGTGCCTGCTTCGTAATTTGCCATTTCACTCACCCATTTCTCTGTTGTGATCCCTTACGGCTGTGGTCGACCACGCCGCCCACTATATACCCCCCACGGGTATCCGTAAATGACCGTGACCGCTCCGATACCGGCGCGGCCGGCATCGCGCCGCACGGCTAGCTTGGTGGCATGACCCAGAACCCAACGCCGCAAGACGTCGACGAGTTTCTGAACGACACCGTGATCGGGGACGATCCGGCGCTGAGCGCGGCGGTCGAGGCCAGCGACGCGGCCGGCCTGCCGCAGATCGCCGTGTCGGCCCAGCAGGGCAAGTTTCTGAGCCTGCTGGCCGGCGCGGTCCGGGCCCGCCGCATCCTCGAGATCGGCACCCTGGGCGGCTTCAGCACCATCTGGCTGGCCCGCGGAGCCGGCCCGCAGGGCCGGGTGGTGACCCTGGAATACGAGCCCCGGCACGCCGAGGTGGCCCGGGCAAACCTGGAGCGGGCGGGTGTCGCCGACCGGGTGGAGGTGATCGTCGGTGCGGCGCTGGACACGTTGCCGACATTGGACGGCGGCGCGTTCGATCTGGTGTTCATCGACGCGGACAAAGAGAACTACGTCGCCTACCTGGACTGGGCGGTCCGGCTGGCCCGCCCGGGCGCACTCATCGTGGCGGACAACGTCGTTCGCGAGGGACAGATCCTGGATCCGCAGCACAACGCGCAGGCGCAGGCGGTCCGAGAGACCTTGCGACTGATGGGCGAGCACCCGCGACTGGACACGGCCGTGATCCAAACGGTCGGGGCCAAGCGCTGGGACGGCTTTGCGCTCGCGCTGGTGCGCTAAGGGCTGAGGTCGGCGACCGCCTGCGCGGCGGAACTGAGTTCGCCGATTCGCAGGGCGGTTTCGCCGGCGTACAGCGCCGCACGGTCCACCCACGCATCGGGAGTGCCGGCGAGCGGCGCGAGCGGCGTGAGCAACGGCCGGGCCGGCGACTGCATGCGCATCAACGCGCCGGCGTCGAAGTAGCCCAGCACGGCCATCGGGCGGCTCACCGCATTGATGGCAGCGGGCAACGGCTTCGCCCTGCCGTCGGCGCGGTCATGCAGGATGCTCTCGAGCTTGAGCAGGCGTTCGGTCTCCTCTTCGGCCAGCTTGACGACCGGGATGCCGGTCCAGCTCGCGACGACCTGGGCGATATCGTCCGGAGTCACCTCGGAGTCCGTACGGCCTTGCTTTTCCTTCCACTGATTCTTGGTGGAGTCGAGCTCCTCGCGGATCTTCTGCTCGGTGTCGCGCAGCGCGGCGGCCTTTTCGAACTCCTGGCTCTGAACCGCGGCGTCCTTTTCCTTGCGGATATCCTCGAGTCTCGATTCGAGCTGCTTCAGGTTCGGTGGAACCGTATACGAGCGCAGTCTCACCTTGGAGCTCGCTTCGTCGATCAGGTCGATCGCCTTGTCCGGCAGGAAGCGGTCCGTGATATAACGATCGGACAGCTTGACTGCGGCTTCGATCGCGTCGTCCGTGATCTTGACCCGGTGATGCGCCTCGTAGCGATCGCGCAGGCCGTTCAGGATCTGGATCGCTTCTTCAGGCGACGGCTGGTCGACCGTGATCGGCTGGAAGCGGCGCTCGAGCGCGGCGTCCTTTTCGATATACTTGCGGTACTCGTCGAGCGTCGTCGCGCCGATGCACTGCAGCTCGCCTCTCGCGAGAGCCGGCTTCAAGATGTTCGATGCGTCGATCGCGCCCTCCGCGCCGCCCGCGCCGATCAGCGTGTGCAGCTCGTCGATGAACAGGATGACATTGCCGGCCTGCCGGATCTCGTCCATGATCTTCTTCAGGCGGTCTTCGAATTCGCCGCGATACTTCGTGCCGGCGACGACGGAACCCATGTCGAGCGTCATGACGCGCTTGTCGCGAAGCGTCTCGGGAATCTCGTTGTTCACGATGCGCTGCGCCAGACCCTCGGCGATCGCCGTCTTGCCGACGCCGGGCTCGCCGATGAGCACCGGATTGTTCTTCGTGCGGCGGGAGAGCACTTGAATGACGCGCTCGATCTCCTTGGCACGTCCGATGACCGGATCGATGTTGTTGTCGCGGGCGCTAGCCGTCAGGTCGCGGGCCAGGCCGTCTAGCGTAGGCGTACTCACGTTGTTGGAAGGGCCATGGCTCTGCGAGACGCTCTCGCTGCTGCCGAGCAGCTGAAGCACCTGCTGGCGCGCCTTGTTCAGGCTGATGCCAAGGTTGTTCAGCACGCGGGCCGCGACGCCTTCGCCTTCACGAATGAGCCCGAGCAGAATATGCTCCGTGCCGACATAGGTATGACCGAGTTTGCGCGCTTCGTCCATCGACAGCTCGATGACCTTTTTCGCGCGAGGGGTGTAGGCGATATTCGTCGGCTGCTCCTGACCGCGGCCGATGAGCGATTCGACCTCGTCTTGGATCTTCTCGAGTCCGAGGCCCAGCGCGATCAGCGCCTTGGCGGCAATGGACTCGCCTTCGCGGATAAGCCCGAGCAGAATATGCTCCGTACCGATATTGTTGTGTCCCAGGCGCACTGCTTCTTCCTGTGCCAATGCAAGAACCTTCTGTGCGCGTTCGGTGAATCTTCCGAACATCATGAGACAGCACCTCCTCCGTATAATATAAGAATAGTTGATTTAGGCATGAGTTGCCAGTCTGGACGAGATCATTTGGGCGCGGGTCATGTCCCTCTGCTCGGGACTGAGCGCTTCGCCGTACGCCTGCTGCAGGAAGCCGGGTTGAATCGACACCAGCAGCTCGTTCAAAGTGCCCTCGTCCACATCCGGCAATAGTCCCAGATGTACGCCGAGACGAAGATCCGACAAGCGCTGCGAAGCTTCCTTCGCGTCAATGACGGCGGCGTAGCTCAAGATGCCGAACGACCGCTTGACGCGATCCTCCACCTTCAGCCTCGATTCGCTCATCAGCTTGGCGCGGGCCGCCTTCTCATGCTCGATGATCTGCCGGGCGACCGCGCGGAGATGGTCGATGATCTCGCCCTCCGACTGGCCGAGCGTGATCTGGTTGGACACCTGAAAAAGGTTGCCCGTCGCTTCGCTGCCTTCGCCGTAGATGCCTCTGACCGCCAGACCGACCTGTGTCACGGCCGACAGGATCCGGTTGATCTGTCCCGTCATGACGAGCGCCGGCAGATGCATCATGACGGATGCCCGAATGCCCGTTCCGACGTTCGTCGGACAACTGGTCAAAAAGCCGTACTTCTCGTCGAAGGCATAATCGACGGCTTCCTCGAAAATATCGTCGATCTTGCTCGCGGTATCCCACGTTTCCTTTAATTGAAATCCCGCATGCAAGCATTGAATGCGGAGATGATCTTCTTCGTTCACCATCAGGCTGATGTCTTCGCCGGGTCCGAGCATCAGCGCCCCGTGTTGGGCATGATTAGCCAGCGCCGGACTGATGAGATGCTTTTCCACGAGCACCTGCTTTTCAAGCTCGCTGAGCTCCGACAGCCGCACGCTGCTCACTTCTCCCAGGCCGCTCAGCCTTCCGCTCTCGCCGACGAGAAGCAGGCGCTCCATCGCCTCCACGGACTGGGCGGCGCTCGCCATCATCGGGAAGGGCAGATGGCGAAGATTGCGGGCGATCCGGACCCGGCTGCTCAGTACGACGTCCCGATCCGGCGCCTCCTCCTTCATCCAAGGACTTAGCGCCTCCGCGGTATATTTCCGATTACCCATGAGCTTCGCCCCCTAACCGTTCTGGACTTCGCGCTCAAGCTCGCGGATGCGGTCGCGAAGACTGGCGGCGGACTCGAAGTCTTCGCCCTGGATCTTGCTCTGCATCTCCCGCTTGAGAGCGTCGATCTCGCGTCTCAGCCGTACAAGCCCTCCAGCCCGCTTCGGCACCTTGCCGACGTGGACCGTGTTGCCGTGCACCCGCTTCAGCAGCGGATCCAGCCGGTCCGCGAACTGCTTGTAGCAGCGCGCGCAGCCGAACCGTCCGAGCTTGCTGAACTGGCCGTACGTCATGCCGCATCCTTCGCAGCGAAGGGCTTGCGCTTGAGCTTTAGCTTTGGCGCCCGACAGTCCCGAGGGATCGAAGTCCATCAAGCCGGAGAGCAGATTGTGAATGGAAAAGCCCGCGGACGTGCCCGGGATAAGCTCCCCCTTCTCTCTGGCGCATGCCTCGCAGATGTGAAGCTCGTTCTTTTCCCCGTTAACGTATTTCGTAAAATGAAGCGTAGCAGGCCTTTGGCCGCATTCCTGGCAAACCACTTGATCCCCTCCCCGCAGGCAAGAATGAATCGCGGTCATCCCGGCCGCCCGGTCTAACGGGCGAGAAGCGCCAGCAGCATGACCCGCATCAGATTGGACCGGACCTCATCTTGAAGCGGCTGCTTGAGCGGCAGCGCTTCGGCCGACATCGCGGTGCGCATGAGATGCGCCTCGCGAGCCGTGACGATCCTGGCTTCCTCCAGCTGATAGATGAGTCCGTTCGCCTTCGTCTCGTCGATCCGGCTGCCCGTACTCTGATGAAGCAGGCGCTGCACGGCTTCGAGCGACGGCAGGTCCACGCGCTGGATCCGGATGTAGCCGCCTCCGCCGCGTTTGCTCTCTACACTATACCCCTTTTCAAGGGTAAACCTCGTGCTGATCACATAATTGATCTGCGAGGGAACGCAGGAAAACTTCTCCGC
The DNA here is from genome assembly GCF_001666895.1 of Mycobacterium sp. E3298. Lineage (NCBI taxonomy): Bacteria > Bacillati > Actinomycetota > Actinomycetes > Mycobacteriales > Mycobacteriaceae > Mycobacterium > Mycobacterium sp. E3298. Next base: position 23,161 of record NZ_LZJB01000235.1, on the reverse strand, counting down.
CAGATCCCCGCGCTGGATCTCGACCGCGCCCGCGCTGCTTTGCAGGATCTGCTTCAGGTAATGCTCGATGAGATCGGATATGTTGCGCATAGCAAGAGCCTAACCCCCTTTCCGGAGAACGGCTTCGGATTCTGACTTTGACTTTCTTTGACTATAACTTTATTATACGCGCTTTGTTTTAAAATGCAACCCCGTCCCGCGCGCCGGATGCGCGGCTGCCCGATGTGTTCCCATCCATCAGTATTTACCGAAACGTACGCGTTTAAAGATCGCAGGTGCGTTTTTCGCGTTCGTCATCCTTCGCTGGTCGTCGTGATCGTGCTTCTGCTCCGCATCAACTCCAAGCCGCACAGGCAAGAGAATGTCTAAAGCGCATCTTCGTTTCGCATCCGGTTTTCAGGGCGCAAGCTCTGTGAAGCTGCAAAGCTGTATGGCAAATGCCAAACAGTAGGTCTGGTGGTAATGGCGGAGGGGTCCCACGCGTACCCATCTCGAACACGACCGTTAAGCCCTCCAGCGCCGATGGTACTTGGACCGCAGGGTCCTGGGAGAGTAGGACGTCGCCAGGCTAAGAGCAGCACAAGAGAACCACCTTCTTCGGAAGGTGGTTTTTTGATTTATATTCGCACTTAGCATGCGGTGAAGGAAAAAGCAGCAGCTAATCCGATCCTTTTTCATGCCGTTTAGTCTGCGGCTATCAGATATGATAGTAGGAAACTTCCGTCTCGGACAGCCGGAGTATGCCGTCGCTCTTCTCCTTGCGCATGCGCATCAGCAACGTCAGACGGGGCGAGAGCAGCCAGAAGTGCCAATAGACCAGGGACACTAGCAAAGCTGGGTGAGCCCAAGGATAGAGCAAAGCGGAAGCGCAGCAGCCCACCAGCGTCAGGTGAAAATGAAGGCGTCGGAACAAGCCGAGACTCGTATCCATGACGGGCAGCGGCCCGATCCAGGGCCAATCGATGCGAAAGCTCCAGCGCTTGCCGGCAAAGGCATCCACGCGGCGCAGCGTGATTCGCAGAACGACGGCGTGAACGAGGATCATGACGAGCAATCCGACGGCCATGCACTCGAGCCCCTTCCAGGCGTAAAAGCCCGTCACGAAGCCTGCGCCCAATAGAGCAGTGGTCATATAGCTATATTTAGTTTCCGGACGCATCGGAATTTTGCGGATAAGCTTGTAATGATAGATCGTCGCCTCGCGCGATGGTTGAGGGGCGGGCATGCTCATAGAGGTCTCCTTGTAACGGCTCCGTTCTTATGTATTTACTATCGGCGCGCAACGCGTTTATTGTTAAGTTTCCGAATTTTAGCACTAGCAACAGGTATATTTTCATAGAGTGCAAGGCATACTAGTCGTATAAAGCCAATAAAAGGCGGGAAGACTATGAGCGAAGAAGAGAGCAAATCTTGCATCGTCTGCGGGCATCGCGATCGGGAAGGCATTCGGATTATGAGTTCATTCATCTGTCATTCGTGCGAGTCGGAAATGGTGAATACGCAGGTCGAAGATAAACGATACCCGTTTTTTGTTCAGCAGTTGAAGCAAATTTGGGTTCATTCAGAAAGTTAAGATTGGGCTGCGGATCAGATAGCAAAATGGCAAGGAAGTGCCGGAAGAGACGGCGCTTTTTTGCATTGTTCGGGGTATGTTACAATGGAAATTATGTAAAAATACGTATTTGGGATGAGGGTTGAGGGATGCACGAAACAGAACGAAAACGAGCGCCCTTATTCGAGATGTTGGTTCATCACGCCGATCAAGATGCGGTTTCCTTTCATGTGCCAGGGCATAAACAACGGATGGCGATTCATGAAGACGAATCAGCTAGAACCCTATTCGCTCCCCTGTTGCCAATCGACGTCACAGAGCTGTCCGATACGGACGATCTCCACGATCCTTCGGGACCGATCGCACAGGCGCAAGCGTTGGCGGCGCAATGCTTCGGCGCGGAAGAGACGAGCCTCCTCGTAGGCGGCAGTACGGCAGGCAATTTGGCTACGATTCTTGGGGTCTGCGAACCGGGCGAGCTCCTGCTTGTGCAGCGCAACGTACATAAGTCCATTATTCATGGACTGGCGCTTGCCGGAGCCCGATGCGTTTTCCTGAGTCCCGATACGGATGAGCAATCGGGTATCGCTGTAGCGCCCGGCGTCCAAACCTTGCTTCTGGCAGTAGAGAAATATCCGGAGGCCAAAGCACTTATCTTGTGCAGCCCGAATTATTACGGAATGACGGCAGATCTTAAGCGTCTAGTCGATATCGCGCATGACAAGGGAATACCTGTGCTGGTCGACGAAGCGCATGGCGCGCACTTCGGGCAGCATCCGGATCTGCCTGCAAGCGCACTCCAGGCGGGGGCGGATGTCGTCGTGCAATCAACGCATAAGATGCTCGGAGCGATGACGATGGGCGCGATGCTCCATATGCAGGGAGAGCTTGCGCCAAGGGACGCGATCCGGCAGGCCCTCAGGATGGTTCAAAGCTCCAGCCCTTCCTATCCACTGCTCGCTTCGATTGATCTGGCGCGGAGGGCGCTCGACACGTCTGGTCCGTCCCTGTTTGATGAAGCGTTATCCGTTGCAAGGGAGATCGGAGCGGCACTAGAGCATTTGCCCTTTGAAGCGCTGGCGGCGGATGATCCGCTCAAACTATCGCTAAGAGATCCAAGCGGCAGGCTGACGGGCTTCGCGCTTCAGGCTAAGTTAGAGGAACGCGGTTGTCTCGCGGAAATGGCTGATTCGGTCCATACGGTGCTTGCGCTCGGACCCGGCACTCGATCAGAGGATGGTGAACGGTTGATCGCGGCGCTGACCGATATAGCCAAGGAAGTGAAGGAATCGGATTCCGACGGCAAGACATCTTCTTCACCGCGGGCAGAGGTTCAAAATCCAGAAGGCCTCCGTCATAACGGTGTTATGCCTATCCCAGAGCCCATCTTCATACGGCGCCGAATCTCCTTTACGACTGCCGTCCCGTTGCAAGCAGCTGTGGGCGGCATCTGCGGCGAATGGATTATCCCGTATCCTCCGGGAATTCCGCTGCTGTACCCCGGCGAGCGCATAACGCCATCGACCATAAACGAGTTACAACGACTTGCGCACGCAGGCGCAAGATTTCAAGGAGCTTCTGACGAATCGCTGTCCACAATACGGGTATTGACCGAAGGGGATCATGAATGAAAGCTAATCCATCTCCTAAACGAAAAGATGTCCGAATCACTATCGCATGGATAGCCCTCGTCTTGGCCGCGGCAGTGATGATCTATTTGCTGTTCGTCCCTCCCGTCATCGGCGTGGCAGACAATGGCGACTTCAATCGTGTGATGGGTGCGGCGGGTATCGCTTATGCGGATCCTCAAGAATCCTACACCGCCCGGTACTTCGGTTATGCCCATCCATTCTACAGCTATGGAGGATTTACGACCGGCGGCTATGTATCCACGCATGTGCTGCTTGTGGCCCTCGCAGGAGGGCTGGGCAGGTTGCTTGACCCGCACACGTTCGATATTCGGATTCTCGGATTCTGCTATATGGCTTTGATGCTCTGGGCCCTATGGCTAATCGTCCGGTATGCGCCGACGGTACGCAGCAAGAGCGCCAAAGCGGTCGCTGTGTCTGTGCTGGTTATTATTTTGATCGCCGTGTTTTGCGACGTGGGTTATACGGCTTACTACCAATCGTTCTTCGGAGAGCCCTACGCATTGGTCGCCACCCTGTTGGCGTTGGGTGCTTGTCTCGCTATAGCATCGCGTACACGGGTTGGATCTTTGGAGCGGAACGATATCGATCCTCTTGCCGAACGTCCGCCTACGGCCTGGCTGCTCGGCTTGTTCGTCGCGGCAGGCGTCGCCTTGGCGACGTCCAAGATACAGAATGCACCGATCGGCTTCCTGTTCGCCATACTGGCGTGGCGTATGGCGGGACTGCGTCCCGACAAGGGCTGGCGCAAGCGTGCCCGGATAGGCGCCGGAGCTTTGACGTTGACGGCGGTATTGATGATGGTCGCGGCACCGGCCGAGCTCAGGCACATCAACCTGTACCAGTCGATCTTCTTCGGCGTGCTCAAGGATACGCCGAATGTACAGCGGGACATGCGGGAGCTCGGCATACCGGATAAATACGCCGGACTGGCGGGCACGAACTTTTTCCAAAAGGACACCATGATTCCCCAGAGCGATCCGACGCTCAAGCGCGAGGTGCTGGACCGGCTGTCGCACCGTGACATTGCTCTTTACTATGCGAGGCATCCGGAGCGCTTCGTCAGCAAGCTGAAGAAGGCGGCTGAGTACGGGACAGCGATCCGCCCCTATTACCTGGGAAATTATAGTGAATCCGAGGGCCTTGCGCGCAGCCAGCTCTCCTATGCGTTCAGTACGTGGAGCGAATGGAAGCATAAGCATATGCCTCACTCGCTGCCATGGTTCGCCGGCTGCTACGCGGTCTACTATGCGCTGCTCGCCGCCTGGTGGCATTCGAGCCGGCGTCCGGGCGCCAGGCTAATGGCGGAGACGCTGGCGGTCGTCGGAGCAACAGGCATCCTGGCCGTCGTGGTCTCTCTCATGGGCGATGGGGAAGCGGACCTCACCAAGCATCTGTTTATGTTCAACGTCAGCTTCGACATTATGGCTGCCAGCACGCTTGCCGCTTCTATATACGGTCTGCTGTACGGCGCCCGAGCGTTGGCGGCGCGGTGGGGCAACAATCGTCAGGGAAGGATTCTCATACAACCGGCGAAGCTTTCAGGCTATAATAAAGAAGAGTAAGCGCAATACGGCTTGCCTATCACATAGAATCGGGGCATGGGTTGGATGAACAGAGGCCATTTTATAACGATAGAGGGCAACGAAGGGGCCGGAAAATCATCCATAGCGGTTATGATGACCGAATACCTGCGCACAAAGGGTGTTGAGGTCGTGGCGACCCGGGAACCGGGTGGCATCGCGATCGCCGAACAGATCCGCGCCATCGTGCTGGATACTGGAAATACAACGATGGACGGCCGTACGGAAGCGCTGCTGTATGCCGCAGCACGCAGGCAGCATTATGTGGAAAAGATTGTACCTACCCTCGAACAGGGTAAGACGATTCTATGCGACCGCTTTATAGACAGCAGCCTCGCCTACCAAGGCTACGCCAGGGGCTTGGGCATTGACGAGGTGCTGTCGATCAATGCGTTTGCCATCAACGGCGAATTTCCCGATCTGACGATCTACCTGGACGTCGATCCCGAGGTTGGCATCCATCGGATCCATGCGCACGGAGACAGGGAGATCAACCGTTTGGATATGGAGTCGTTATCTTTTCACCGGAACGTGCGGGAAGGCTACTTGAAGGTGCTGGAGCGATTCCCGGACCGCATCAAGCGCGTGGACGCCAATCCGGGAATTGACGACGTCTTTGCGGAAATTAAGGGGGTGCTGGATCGCTTTCTTGGAGAGCCTGAATAGAATAAGAGCATACACCCAATAGTGTCGGGATAAGAGCGGACAGCCGAGAGCGTTTGCAAATATCCCGTTCGGGGCAGGATTTAGCGCTGCCGCGTCTAATTTTATAAGAGAGAAAATAAAACAGATTGAAATTGGGAGGAATGATGGATGAAGCTGGTCATAGCCGTAGCACAAGACAAGGATAGCAACAGGCTCTCCAATGCGCTCATCAAGGAAGGGTTCCGCGCGACGAAGCTCGCGAGTACCGGAGGCTTTCTCAAAGCCGGGAATACAACGTTCCTGATCGGGATCGAGGACGAGCGGGTACAGCAGGTGCTCGACGTCATCCGAGCCAACTGTAAGGTGCGCGACCAATTGGTTACCCCTGTCTCCCCCGTCAGCGGCGCAGCAGATTCCTATATTCCTTTTCCAGTCGAAGTGCAGGTGGGCGGCGCGGCCGTCTTCGTCGTGCCGGTCGAGCGATTCGAGCACTTTTAAGCTATCTATCAGCGGGATGTGAAGCGGGATGAAGATCCAGCCGGGTTATTTTCCCCCGAACAATAAGATTCAGCGCGCGGACACGAACGCCCGTCCGCGCGAAATGCAGAGCTTCGGCGATCTGATGCAGCAGAACGAAGAAGGACGCTCGCAGGAGGAGTTGCAGCGCAAGCTGGAGGACATCCGCCTGCAGGGAGATCGTCTTATGCGCTCCATGACCGTCCGGGAGCTGAAGCTGTACCGGATGATGGTCAAAGGATTCCTCGAGGATACGCTCAAGCGGGGGATCGGCCTGAAGGAAACGAAGGGCTGGGACCGCCGCGGACGCGGCAAGCGGTATAAAATATTGGAGGAAGTCGATTCGATGCTCGTCGCCATGGGCGAGGAGCTGCTCGGCAGCGAGGAAGGCCGGCTCGAGCTCCTGCAGAAGGTCGGCGAGATCCGGGGACTTCTGATTAACTTGGTATTCTAACGGCGCAAGGGTCGAGTATATACAATAAGTTCAACAGCGAGAGAAGGTTCCGCGCAATGGCTATCGCATCGGTACCGGGCCAGGACCTGGCCAAAAAACTGCTGCAGCGTATGCTCCGTAGCGGCAAGGTGGCCCATGCCTACTTGTTCGCCGGTCCCTCGGGGACGGGCAAAGGCGCGATGGCGCAAGCCTTCGCCATGGCGCTGCTCTGCGAACGCGGCGGAGACGACGCCTGCGGCGAGTGTCTGACCTGCCGCAAGGTGGAGCACGGCAATCATCCGGATCTGCATCGGATCGTACCGGACGGACAGACCGTCAAGATCGAACAGATCCGGGAACTGCAGCGCGAGCTGTCGTACCGCAGCGCAGGCTCCCAGCGCAAGATCTACGTGATCGAAGCGGCGGAGACGATGACGGTGCAGGCGGCCAACAGCCTCCTGAAGTTTCTGGAGGAGCCTCCGTCGCCCGTCGTCGCCATTCTGATCGCGCCGAGCGAGCAGGCCATGCTGCCCACGATCGTCTCGCGTACGCAGCTCGTGCCGTTCACGCCGGGCGACCCAAAGGCGATGGAGGATCAACTGATCCGGGAAGGCACGCCATCCCTGATCGCCAAGTCGGTCGTGCATTTGTCCGCCGGCCTCGAAGCCGGACGGGCTCTCGCCGCCGAGAATTGGTTTGCAGAAATCCGAAACGTAGTGATACAATTAGGCAAGGAGATCCCGTCCCGGTTCCCTGGCGTGCTGCTCACCGCGCAGCAACAGGTGTTTAAGACGGATCTCGCTGAGCATACTGACATTTTGCTGCAACTGTTTGCTTTATGGTATAGAGATATGATTTACGTCATGACCGGCCGCGAGGAGAGGCTTGTTTTTCCCGATCAATCGGAATGGCTCTCCAAGCATGCCTGGACCCGGAGCATCCATGATTGGACTTGGTCCATGGAGGCGGCGCTGTCCGCCGTCCGCCGCATTAAGGCGAACGTGCAGCCGCAGCTTGCCTTCGAGCAATTTCTAGTGACGTCCGCGCGGACGGCGGGTTGACCCGCATCGGAGCGTTCGCGGCGGCGTACGGGAGGGGTAGTTTTGTACGAGGTTGTCGGCGTCCGCTTCAAGAAAGCGGGCAAGGTCTACTATTTTGACCCCGCCGAACATCCGGTAGCCAAGGACCAGCATGTCATCGTCGAGACGGCGCGGGGTGTCGAATACGGCACGGTCGTCATCGGGCCGAAGACAGTCGGCGAAGCCGATGTCGTCCTCCCGCTCAAGAGGGTAATACGCGTCGCTGCGGATAGCGATGCGCATGCAGTCGAGGAAAACCGGAACGCGGCGAAAAACGCTTTTGCGATCGGATTGCAGAAAATCAAGGACCATCAGCTCCGCATGAAGCTGGTGGACGTCGAATACACGTTTGACCGCAACAAAATCATTTTCTACTTCACCGCCGAAGGACGCGTCGATTTCCGCGAGCTGGTGAAGGATCTGGCGGGCGTATTCCGCACCCGGATCGAGCTGAGGCAGATCGGCGTGCGGGACGAAGCCAAGATGCTGGGCGGGATCGGTCCCTGTGGCCGCGTCCTATGTTGTTCGTCCTGGCTCGGGGACTTCGAGCCCGTATCGATCAAAATGGCGAAGGATCAGAACCTCTCGCTGAACCCGACCAAGATCTCCGGCTTGTGCGGGCGCCTTATGTGCTGCCTCAAGTTCGAGCACGACAACTACGAGAGCGCCAAGGAAGAGATGCCTGCGGTCGGCAAAATGGTCGTCACTTCATTCGGAGACGGCAAGGTCGTCGGTCTCAACACAGGCAGCCGTACCGTTCACGTACAGTTGTTCGAGATCGGGAAGGTCAAAGAACTTCCATTCGAGGAAGTCGTCGTTAAGTAATTCCAGCAGCACCTCTTGTCATTTGACACAACCTTGCTTTAAGGTGGAGCTTGCCCATGAAGGATATATACTTAGGCGTAGATGAACTTGAAACGAAGTTAGGCGGCCTCCATACGGAATTTGGAGCGCTTAAACTCAGAATTCAGGAACTGGTCGAGGAAAATCAGCGACTGCGCATCGAGAATCAGCAGCTCCGCAATATCTTTAAGCGCGAGACGATTGAAGTCGCGGCTGATCCTGCGACTGAAGCATCGGAGGAACCGGCCGATGCCGGCCGTCAAGAGCAAGCTGAAGCTGCAGCCGGAACTTCAATCGGCGAAGGCTACGACAATCTGGCTCGCTTGTATCATGAAGGCTTCCACATTTGCAACGTCTATTACGGGCATCTTCGCATGGAAGGCGATTGCCTGTTCTGTCTCTCGTTTCTCAGTAAGCCTTAACCAAACTTGAACGGCCGACTTCCCAATCCGGGGGAGCCGGCTTTTTTTTCGGATGCTGACAGACACCCGGGCGCGCTGGCAATGCACCTTTAAATCGAGTAAGCTTAGAGACGAGATGTCATTGGAAAAAGCGGTACGAAATGACGCATATATAATAGAAGAAAAAAATTCAGGACGGTGCTTTGAACGTTGATTGAAAACGATAACAAGGCGTTCGGAAGCCCTTCCCTGCTGGAAGGCGAACGGCTGGACGACCTGCTGACGCACGAATATAAAATCATTCAAAGCAGGGAGGTATTCAGCTTCTCATTGGATGCCGTGCTGCTGGCCCGATTCGCGGGCGTGCCGCCCAGAGGCCGTATTCTTGATCTGTGCACGGGCAATGGCGTGATCCCCTTGCTGCTCGCGACGCGGACCGAAGCAGCGATCGAAGGTGTAGAGCTGCAGCCGCGGCTTGCCGATATGGCACGGCGCAGCGTCGCTTACAACGGCTTGCAGGAGCGTATCGATATTCGGGAAGCGGACCTGAAGATGCTGCCGGCGCTTCAGGGCGGCGAAGCCTATGACGCGGTAACGGTAAACCCCCCATACAAGCCAGTCGGATCGGGCGAGCACAAAGAAAACATCCATCAGGCGCTCGCGCGCCACGAGATCGGATGCACGCTCGAAGACGTCGTAGCGGCTTGCGCGCGGAGCGTTCGCGAAGGAGGACGGGTATCGATGGTTCATCGCCCGACCCGTCTTGCGGAGATCATCGATACGATGCGTCAATATCGGCTTGAGCCGAAGCGCATGCGTTTCGTTCACTCCCGCGCGGACGCCGAGGCGAATATGGTGCTGGTCGAGGCCAGCCTGGGCGGCCGTCCGGAGCTGCGTCTGCTTCCGCCGCTCATTGTATATGAAGGCCAAGGACGTACGTATACGGCAGAGCTGCTCGACGTATTTTACGGGCGGAAAAAGGAATTGAATGGGACGGCATCGGACGAGACGGAGGAAGGGGGCGAAGAGGCATGAAAAGAAAGCGGGATCGCAGCGGCGGAATTCAGGAGGAACGGAAGGCTGGGGGAACTGCTGCGCTTGAGGGAAGCAGGCAAACGGTTGAATCGCTGGAAGATAGCGGGCTAGGGGTGCCAGAAGCGACGGTCCAAAAAAGCTTCGCCCCCAGAAGCCCGGGGGGGCCCGGCACGCTCTATCTCGTAGCGACGCCGATCGGCAATCTCGAGGATATGACCTTCAGAGCCATCCGCATGCTGAAGGAAGCGGACATCGTCGCCGCCGAGGATACCCGTCAGACGCGCAAGCTGCTGACGCACTTCGAGATCTCGACGCGGCTCGTCAGCTATCATGAGCACAACAAGAGAGCAAGCGGTCCGGAGCTTGTCCGGCTCATGGAGGAAGGCAGCACGATCGCGCTCGTCAGTGACGCGGGCATGCCGGCCATCTCCGATCCCGGTGCCGATCTTGCGGCCGAAGCGGCGGCTAGGGGCATACCGGTCGTCCCCATCCCCGGCGCAAACGCGGCGCTCTCGTCGCTGATCGTGTCCGGACTGCCGACGGACAAGTTCCTGTTCGCGGGATTCCCGCCCCGCGATCGCAAGGGACTCGAGAGCTTCCTCGCTCGCTTGGATCGCGAGGATGCGACGCTCCTGCTGTACGAGTCTCCCCATCGGCTGAAGAAGACGGTTCAGACGATCGCCGAACGCTGGAGCGGCCGCCGCATGGCTATCGTGCGGGAGCTGACGAAGAAGCATGAGGAGATCGTCCGCGGGACGGCCGAAGCTTGCCTCCAGTATATCGAATCGCATCCGCCGCTAGGGGAATGCTGCCTGGTCATCGAAGGGATAGCCGAGTCGTCCGCTCCCGAGACCGGGACGGCCGCCGATTGGTGGACCGGGCTGGGGATCTCGGAGCACGTGGACCGTTACGAAGCGGAGAACGGCGGAGACCGCAAAGAAGCAATGCGCCTAGCAGCACGCGATCTTGGAGTCTCCCGCAGGGACATCTACCAAATGCTGCTGAAGGAAGAAAAAGACCCCTCCGCGGAATAGTCCGGGAGGGGTGCAAGGAGATATAAAAAGGTTAGAAATAACGGCGTTGGTAAGTACTTCTTCCATTATAAACGAAATTCTCTAATTTGTCACACCGTTGCAGGTAAATCCTTCAAGCATTCTCTGCAAACGATCTTTCCTTTGAAATAAATCACGTTGTCCGCGTTGCCGCAGAAGATGCAGGCCGGTTCGTACTTCTTCAGCATGATGCGCTCGCCGTCCACGTAGATTTCCAGCGCATCCTTCTCTCCAATTCCGAGCGTTCTGCGCAGTTCGATCGGAATGACCACGCGTCCCAGCTCATCCACTTTCCGTACAATGCCCGTCGATTTCAACATTTGGAAATCCTCCCTCATTCGCGTAAAATAAGATTAAACGAAATGTCGGAGAACCTCCGCATATTCGCCATCATTCGACAAAATCTCTTGTTTTTCGTACTCTATCGTACCAACGATTCCCAAATAAGTCAACCAGAAATAGCGGCTTCTTTAGCTTAAATTTAACTGAATGTCCGCTAATTGCCACCATATCGCCCTAATAACCGACCGAATTAGGGAGATTCAGGAATTATTGCAATAGATTAATGTATGACACCTTTCGACAAAATCCTAAATGGTTGTCGAATAAGCATTCAAATGTCCAGTCAAACCTACGAGGTGAGTCGAGCATGTATCGTCTACGCGAGGAAAAAGTGTTTAAGGATCCCGTTCACCAGTCCATCTACGTTCAAGATGCGACGATCTGGAAGCTGATCAACACGTCCGAATTCCAGAGGCTTCGGCGTATACGCCAGCTCGGCACGTCATACCTGACCTTTCATGGAGCCGAGCATAGCCGGTTCTCCCATTCGCTGGGCGTTTACGACATCACGCGAAGAATCATAAGTCAATTTGAGCGCAATGGCTACCAGGATTGGCCGCAAGAAGAGAAAATGGTCAGTTTATGCGCTTCCTTGCTGCACGATGTAGGACACGGCCCTTTTTCCCATGCCATCGAGCATGTATTCGACACGGACCACGAGGAATGGTCGTGCGCGATCATACTTGGAAATACGGAGATCAATCGGGTATTAAAGGAAGTTGGCGAGGATTTCCCGCAGAAGGTAGCTGCCGTCATCTGCAAGACATACGACAAGCCGATCGTCGTCAGTCTCGTCTCCAGTCAGATGGACGCCGACCGCATGGATTATTTGCTGAGGGATGCTTACTTCACGGGCGTGAACTACGGTACCTTCGATCTGGACCGGATTCTGCGCGTGCTTCGCCCGTATCGGGGCCGGATCGTGGTCAAGGAGAGCGGGATGCATGCCGTGGAGGACTATCTGATGTCCAGATATCAGATGTATTGGCAGATCTATTTCCACCCCGTGACACGAAGCTCGGATATCGTATTGAGGCAGATCTTCATGAGGGCGCGTGAATTGTACCGCGAAGGCCATGCGTTCAAGTTCCTGCTGCCGCCGCTAGCGCAGTTGTTGAACGGGACGATCGGGCTTCAGGATTATCTGGCGCTCGACGAGGCCATGGTGCAGACCGCGTTCGGCCAATGGGCCGCCGAAGAGGATGAGATATTGGCCGACCTATGCAAACGGTTTTTAAATCGCCGCTTGTACAAGTATGTACCCCTCGACGGACCGCACGAAACACTGGAAGCCGAGCTGAGACAGCAGTGGGAGCTGATCGGCCTGCATCCGGATTATCACCTGCAGATGGACACGCCGACGAACTTGCCCTACGACGTGTACAAGCCTGGCTCATCGCCGGATCCCGAACCCAAAGAGAAAACGCCGGTCCTCGTCCTTGACGATAAAGACCGATTGACGGAGATCTCGTTGAAGAGCGACATTATCCGGTCGATCGCGGGGCTCCACATCGGCAAATACTATATCTATTATCCCGAAGACCTGGTCTTGCCCCACAAGGAACGCCTGAAGCCGGCGATCCGCGAACTGCTTCACCTGTAAGGGCACGTGAATTAGGTACATCGAATCTTAGAATCCGCTAAAAGGAGACTTGCCGCGACATGCTGTTCGACACTCACGCTCATCTGGATTCCCCGAAGTTCGACAACGATAGAGAAGAAGTGATCTCGCGCGCCAAGGAGGCGGGCGTCGGTACGATTGTGAACATCGGATTCAACCGGGAGACGATTCCGACGACGATCGCCCTGGCCGAGCAATACGAATTCATCTATGCCGCCGTCGGCTGGCACCCCACGGACGCCGCAGACATGCGCATGGAGGAGGACCTGGCCTGGATCGAATCGTTGTGCAGCCATCCGAAGGTTGTGGCGATCGGCGAGATCGGTCTCGATTATTACTGGGACACGTCGCCCAAAGAAATCCAGCACTTGGTCTTCCGCGAGCAGATCCGGCTGGCGAAGCGGCTGGACAAACCGATCGTCATCCACAATCGCGATGCGCACGAGGACGTGATCCGCATTCTTCGCGAGGAGGGCGCTTCCGAGATCGGCGGCATCATGCACTGCTTCTCCGGAAGCTGGGAGACGGCTAAGCAATGCCTCGATATGAACTTCTATATTTCCTTCGGAGGGCCTGTCACTTTCAAAAATGCGAGGGTGCCCAAGGAGGTTCTGGCGCGTGTCCCGTTGGACCGATTGCTGATCGAAACGGATGCTCCGTACCTTACCCCCCAGCCCTACCGAGGGAAGCGAAATGAGTCGTCTTATGTCCAATATGTCGCCGATTCGGCCGCGGAAATTACAGGCCTTTCTAGGAAGAAAATAGAAGAAATTACGGATCGAAATGCGAGAGCCTGTTTCCGACTTGAAGAAAAAGCGGCAACAAATGCAGAAAAATAAATATTTTCTAAGATAAAACTAGCTTTTAACCCTCAAAGCCGAAATATTTGGCTTAAATTTGCCTTAAAAAGCCGAAATTCGCCCTTTGCACGTTCTTTACACCTTCGGGGCGGGCGGGTTATTATCTAATCCAGAAGTTCGAATATGACATTCCTTTTCCAGTACGCTTAATCTCCCTTAACCGGGAGAGCGGGGGACCCGACGCGGACGATATCGACTTGATCGATGTCCATGCGGCTGAGCAATCTAGGGGTGAATGGCGAATGAGAGGAACCGTCCGACAGACGGTCGTCCGATCGATCGCCTAGGGCAACTCTCGACGCCCGAACCCGACAGCTAACCTCGCAAGCGTAGTAGAGAGAGGTAACCTCGTGCTGCCACATCGTCCCTCAGCCCGTTGAGCGGAAGCCACGACCAGGTCCTCTGTCGCAGGCTTTTTTTGTGCCCGAATTCAGGTATTCGGCTACATAAGCTGGCGCAGGCCGCTTCATCGGCAGCATTCGCGGGAGGATGAATCGCACACGACGGCTGCTTCCACAGCTGGGCAAGGCGGCGCCAATGGCAAGCGTGCAAGCCGCTCCACGCTTAGCTTCCAGTGCCGTTATCACAAATGGATAGTCGCGTCAGACGAAAATCATGTAGAACAGTCGACGGCGAGGCTATGAAGGAGGAACGAGAAAATGGGTGCAATCCCCCTTCAAGGGACCCATGATCCACGACCGACCGGCAAGCTTACCGCAGCGCGATGGTTGCATGAGCATCTGCGTTTGATTCTCTTGAGCGCAATCTTGTCCTTTGCTCTTACCATCTGTCTCATCATGCTGCTGCACGGCGCGTCCGCCAAGAGCGTGACCGTCGTGGACGGCGGGAAATCTACCGTCATCCAAACCCGCACTTCCGATGTCTCGGCCCTTCTGAAGGAGCAGAGCATCACGGTCGGTCCAAACGATCGATTGTCGGCAGCGCTGACGTCTTCCGTCGAAGACGGCACCCGCGTCGTGATCGATCGCGCAATGAGCGTACAGCTCGTCGCAGACGGGAAGAAAGAGACCAAATATACAACAGTCGATACGGTGGGAGATCTGTTGAAGGCCGAGGGCATCACGCTCTCCGCCGAAGACAAAGTCACGCCGGCCGTCACGACGAAGATCGGCGAAGGTTTGCAAGTGAAGATCGTCCGCGTCAAGCGGGAGGTCGTCACGACAGAGCATCCGCTCGCCTACAGAATCGTCAAGACCGCGGATAACAACCTGCTCGTAGGCAAGACGAAGGTCGTGCAGACAGGCAAGCAGGGTCTGTTGGTCAAAAAATTCGAGCGCGTCTACGAAGACGGCAAGCTCGTTAACGAGCAGTTGGTCTTCAAGTCGCTCGAAAAGCCGGTCGTGCAGCAGGTCGTTGCCGTCGGTGCGAAGAAAAAAGCCGCTGTCGTGTCCCTCGCCTTCGACGGCGAGAGCGACGGAGTCAAGACGCTTCAGCTGAACGGCGTATCCGTGAAGGTGAAGCGCGTCTTGTCCGGCGTCACGTTGACCGCGTATTCCGCGGGTCCGGCTTCGACGGGCAAAGACGTGGGCGATGCGGGCTACGGTATCACTGCTTCGGGCACCCGGGTATCCGAGGGCCGTACCATCGCCGTCGATCCGGATGTCGTGCCATTAGGCTGGTGGGTCTATATCGAAGGCGTCGGCTTCCGCCGTGCGGAAGATACGGGCAGCGCGATCAAGGGCAAGAAGATTGATGTGTACTACGACAGCGAGAGGTATGCGAATCAGTTCGGCAGAAAACGCGGACACACGGTATACGTCATCGGTCCGGTTAAGCCGTCGGCCGACTAAGAGTGCCTTGCCTTATTTTTTACCCGCAATTCATGCATTTGTGTCTGAAATATGGCGGAGCGGCCAAATTTTTTTGGCGGCGGCCTGGTCGGGTCGCCGCGTCCGGAGAAGGGGCTTTTTGCCCCTTCTCTTTGTCATTGGCGGGATGTGGGCTATAATAGGGCTTATGCAAGCGGAGCGAACGGAGTGAACGCATATCGGCACGACAAAGATAGCGGAGATTATCGTGGTGGAGGGCAAGGAGGATACGGTGGCGGTCCGCAGAGCCGTCGAGGCGGACACGATCGAGACGGGGGGCTCGGCGATCGGCGAAGCGGTGCTGCGACGCATCGAGCTGGCCCGCGAGCGCCGGGGCGTCATCGTATTCACGGATCCGGACGTGCCCGGCGAGAAGATCCGCAAGATTATCGAGGCGCGCGTGCCCGGGTGCAAGCACGCGTTCCTCGCGAAGGCCGACGCCCGGGGCAAGGACGGGATCGGGGTCGAACACGCGAGCCCGGAGGCGATCCGCGGCGCGCTCGCCCGCGTGCGGGCTTCGGCGGGAGCGGGGGCGACGGCCGGTGCGACCGGCGGGACCGGCGGGAGCGCGCCATCAGGAGCGCAAGCCTCGGGAGAGACGTCACAGGCGGACGCGGCGAGCGCGGCAGCGTCGGCCGGCAGTGAGCCGGGGGCCGGAACGGGTGAGCCCGAGATCGCTTGGGCGGATCTGATCGATGCGGGGCTGATCGTGCATCCGGCCGCGGCGAGCCGCAGGGAGCGTATGGGCGAACTGCTCGGCATCGGCTACGCCAACGGCAAGCAGTTCTACAAGCGCATCGGCATGTTCCGCATCACGCGGGCCGAATTCGCCGAAGCGCTGGCACAGCTGACGAGAGAGGGAGTAGGCGAATGACGAAGCAGGCAGCGGGACCTTCGGCGAGCGGCGCACGAAGCAAGGCAGGAGGCGCCATGGATATCGCGACGCCGACGCGGACGAAGGATATTATTCGCAAGCATGGCTTTACGTTCAAGAAGAGCCTCGGTCAGAACTTTCTGATCGATAAAAATATACTGGACAAGATCGTCGACGCGGCTGCGCTGGACAAGGACAAGGGTGCCCTCGAGATCGGGCCGGGCATCGGCGCCCTGACCGAACGTCTCGCGCAGGAAGCGGGCAAGGTGGCTGCGGTGGAGATCGACAATCGGCTCATCCCGATATTGGAGGAGGTCCTCTCCCCCTATTCGCACGTATCGGTCGTGCATGGCGACGTGCTGAAGACCGACCTGGCGAAACTGTGGGAAGAGCGATTCGCGGGCTGCCGTGAAGTCAGCGTCGTCGCGAACTTGCCTTACTACGTAACGACGCCGATCGTCATGACGCTGCTGGAGCAGAAGCTGCCGCTCGACCGGATCGTCGTCATGGTGCAGAAGGAAGTGGCGGAGCGCATGGCGGCGAAGCCTGGCGGCAAGGATTACGGCACGCTCAGCATCGCCGTACAGTATTACTGCGAGCCGGACATCGTCTGCGTCGTGCCGTCGGGCGCCTTCATTCCCGCGCCGAACGTGGATTCCGCGGTCATCCGCCTGAAGAAGCGCGAGGCGCCGCCTGTTGAAGTATCCGACGAGGAGCGCTTCTTCCGCGTCGTGCACGCGGCCTTCGTCCAGCGGCGCAAGACGCTGCACAACAACCTGGCGGCGCTCGTCGGCAAAGAGCGCAAGGGCGAGCTCGCCGGCTTGCTCGAGTCGGTCGGCGTGAAGCCTGAGCGGCGCGGCGAGACGCTGTCGCTGCAGGAGTTCGCGACGCTGTCGGATGCGCTTGCGTCCGCGGGACTCATCGAATAGCAATAGAGCCCTCCGCGAGGAGGGCTTTTTGCTAACTGACCTGTGCCCTAGCCATCCGTGCCCTAGCCATCCGTGCCCAAACCATCCGTGCTCTGGCCATGGCGGTGTCTTATCGTTCCGTGTCCCGGTGCACTATGCGCGCGGCGTCTTTCCGTTTCGCACATCCCTTTGCACCATCGGGCGTGCCGCTCCATAGGATAGACGAAGAGGTGATTCGCCCATGAAGCTAGGGGACTTGGTCGTCCGCAAATCATACGGCGGCGATGTATTGTTTCGAATCGCAGCCCTGCTGCAGCAGACGGCGGTGTTGCGGGGAACGGATTATCGGCTGCTCGCGGACGCGCCTGTCGGAGACCTGGAGCCGGTACGGAATCCGGACGAGCTGCGCGGCCCGCGGACGGCACGCGTGCAAGCAAGCGAATCGGTACGGCGGATGCAAGAAGAGCGGATTCATTTCATGGACCGCAAGGAGGGCGACACGGCTCCCGCAGGACAGGGCAAGCCGTACTTCGAGATGCCCGGCAAGGTGCTGCACCTGGACGGCGACGCCAACTATTTGAAAAAAAGCATGGCCGTATACAGCCAGCTGCGAATGCCCGCCGAAGGCATCCACTGCCATGAGTCCCAAATGGCCGCCGCTGTCGCCGATCTGCTGCCGAGAGTGCGTCCGGATATCGTCGTCATTACCGGACACGACGGTGTCTTCAAGAACAGGAGCAACTACGAGCTGCTCACGAGCTACAAAAATTCGAACAACTTCCTCCAAGCCGTCCGGATCGCCCGCAACTACGACAGGAGCAAAGACTCCCTGATCGTCGTGGCCGGCGCCTGCCAGTCGCACTTCGAAGCGCTGATGTCGGCAGGGGCGAACTTCGCCAGCTCTCCGGCGCGAATCATGATCCATGCGCTCGATCCCGTCTACGTGGCGGTGCGCGCTGCGTTTACACCGTTCAGGGAGACGATCGATCTGCCGGACGTCATCTCCAATACGATCAGCGGCATGCGCGGCGTCGGAGGCGTGGAGTCGCTGGGTAAGTACCGCATCGGGCTCCCTAATATCAAGCCGACGAATATCGTCCCTACGCTGACCGCGGAATTTGGCTGATTTCCATTGCTAAAGACTCAATTTTGAATGAAATTAAAATGATATAAGCAAAACATTATTGACAATATTTCTTGTCCACTGCTATAATATTTAACCGATTGACACCTCCCCTGTTTTTAGGTATAATTTACAGGGAAAGAGGTGGTAGTGGACATGTCCAAAAACACGCTTCTGGATATCAAACGAAGCTTGGAGCCGCATATCGGATCCAAGATCATGCTCCGCGCCAACGGTGGCCGCCGTAAAACCATCGAACGCACGGGAGTTCTCGAAGAAATTTACCCGTCGGTGTTCATCGTCAAATTGGACCAGGAGCAGAATGCGTTCAAGCGTGTCTCGTACAGCTATGCCGACATTCTCACCGAGTCCGTCGAAGTTATGCTGTGCAATGAACAGGGTCAGGTCCGCATCGATTATTTGCAGCAATGAGCTTTTTTGGATCTCTAAGGCAGTCGAGCCCTCGCCGGCACGGCTGCCTGTTTTGCATTCGCGGAGCCTCATACGGACACGCTATAGACGACGTCTGCGCCGGATCGGCTGCAGCGTTATCTATAGCCGGGGAGGGATCAAGATGAGCCGAAGACGCAGAGGCGGCACGATGACCGAGTCGTTCAAGACGGAGCTCGCCAAGGATCTCGGATTTTACGGAAAAGTGGAGAGCGAAGGCTGGGGCGCCATTACGACAAAGGATGCGGGCAATATGGTCAAGCGTGCGATCCAGCTCGCCGAGCAGTCGCTTGCGCGCAAGCAGGACTGACTCAGGTTCCGCGACTACCGTTCATCGAGAGCCAACAGCAGGCAGCGTGCAGATCGATCAAGGCCGCCGGGGGCATCCCCCGGCTTTTACATATATAATGCCGCATTGCCAAATCGCAATTCGGGCAGGGGTTTGTTATAATATGTTAAGCTTTGGAACGTCAGTAATCAGGTCAAGCAGAAGGTCTGGCAGGTGGACAAGATGACGAAGATATACGAGAAGGCGCCGGCAAAAATCAACCTGGTGCTCGACGTGCTGCGCAAGCGGGATGACGGCTATCATGAAGTGGAAATGGTCATGACGATGGTGGACCTGGCCGATCGGCTCGCGTTCGAGGAGCTGCAGCGGGATCAGATCGTGCTGGCCAGCCAAGCGGGGTTCATCCCGCTGGACGAAAAGAACCTGGCCTTCCAGGCCGCGCGGCTGCTTAAGCAGCGGTACGGCGTGCAGAAGGGCGTATATATGTATCTCGACAAGCAAATTCCAGTCGCGGCCGGCCTCGCGGGCGGCAGCAGCGATGCGGCCGCCGCGCTGCGCGGATTGAACCGGCTCTGGGGACTAGGCCTCAGCGTGCCGGAGCTTGAAGCGCTAGGCGCCGAGCTTGGATCGGATGTTCCCTTCTGCGTGAGGGGAGGCACGGCCCTCGCGACCGGCCGCGGCGAACGGCTAGAGAGTGTCGACAGTCCGCCGCAGTGCTGGGTCGTGCTGGCCAAGCCGCCGATCAACGTCTCGACCGCCGACGTCTACGGCCGGTTCAAGGCAAGCGAGGTCGGCGTTCATCCATCCGTGCCGGACATGCTGAGCGCGCTTCGCGAAGGTTCGTTCGAGCGCATGTGCGGCACGCTGGGTAACGTGTTGGAGAAGGTGACGCTGGCGCACTATCCCGAGGTCAGACAGATCAAGGAAGTGATGACCCGGCTCGGAGCCGACGGGGTCTTGATGTCCGGCAGCGGCCCGACGGTATTCGGCCTCGTCTCCAAAGAGTCGAAGCTTGCCCGCATTTATAACGGACTCCGAGGATTTTGCAAGGAAGTTTACGTCGTTCGCATGCTTACTTGAAAATTCGGAAATGAATAGTAATTGATGTTATAAATTCTTACATGTAATTTTCCGGCGCCTTGCCCAAAACCGGATATAGGTGTTATGATAGCGTTATATTATTCGGTTTTGGACGGAGTGGGTCTGTTGAAGAAGTTAAAGCGCAGTGCGCGACTCGTAGAAATGACGCAGTATCTGCTCGATCGTCCCCACACGTTAATATCGTTGACAGCATTCGCCGAGCGCTATCAGTCGGCCAAGTCATCGATTAGCGAAGACCTCGCCATCATCAAGGAAGTGTTCGAGGACGAGGGCATCGGCGAACTGCACACGCTCGCGGGGGCGGCCGGAGGCGTGCGCTTCATTCCGAAGTGCCGCAAAGAGCAAGCGCTTCAAAAGATCCAAGAGGTATGCAGCATGCTGGAGCAGCCGGACCGCTTGCTTCCCGGCGGCTATCTTTATATGACGGACCTGCTGGGCCAGCCCGGCCTTCTTCAGGATCTCGGGCGCATGTTCGCCACCGCCTTTGCGGACCGCGATATCGACGTCATCATGACGGTAGAAACGAAGGGAATCCCGCTCGCGCATGCGGCTTCCCAATATTTGAACGTGCCGGTCGTCATCGTCCGCCGCGATCACAAGGTCACGGAGGGCTCCGTTGTCAGCATCAACTATGTCTCCGGATCGACCAAGCGCATTCAGACGATGTCTCTTGCGCGCCGCGCCCTGAAGGAGCAATCGCGCGTGCTCATCATCGACGACTTCATGAAGGCTGGCGGTACGATTCAAGGCATGGTCGACTTGCTCAGCGAATTCCGCGCGATCGTGGCGGGCGTCGGCGTTCTCGTCGAGTCGGGCGAGGTGGACAACGAAGAGCGGCTGCTGCACGACTACATTTCGTTGGCCCGCCTCACCGAAGTCGACTTAAAAACGCGTCATATCGCCGTTCAACCGGGCAATTTTTTTCAGGCATGAATTCCGACCATGAGCGGGGGAATCGATTACGCATATGAATAGGCCGTCGGCTTTCTTGCCGACGGTCTCTTTTTGCTGATACTGCCGTCGGGTCGGCGGCCCGCGTAGGACCCTAAGCTCAATTCGAGCGGCAGGTCTCGCCTGGAAGTCTATTCCACCGTATAATAGGGGGATCAAACGTTCTCATGGCGGTGAAGCTGCAATGAAGCTGGAGAGGCTCATCTCGATTACATACGCATTGCTGAATCAAGAGGTCGTGTCCGCTACCGAACTCGCGGAGCAATATCAGGTCTCCGCGCGGACGATCTACCGCGACATCGAGGCGATCAGCGCGGCGGGCATCCCGGTCGTCTCCTACCAGGGCGCGAACGGGGGATTCGGCATCATCAAGGAGTACAAGATGGATCGAAGCCTGCTCGGCGCCGACGACGTGAACAGCCTCATCACGCTGCTCAGCAGCACGGCAACCGTCTTCAAGGACGAGCGTGCGGAGCGGACGCTGCACCGTCTGCGGACTGTCCAATCCTCGGAGCGGTTGCCCAGCCTCACCCTGGATCTGGGAAGTTGGCGGATGAACAACGAGCTGCTGCACGAGCTCCGGACGGCGATCACGGAGAGGCGCGTCGTGCGCTTCGGCTATATCAACGGGAAAAACCATCGCATCGAGCGGAGCGTGGAGCCGATCAACCTGCAGTTCAAATTTTATGCCTGGTACCTGCACGGCTATTGCAGAACCCGCGAGGATTACCGGGTATTCAAGCTCTCGAGAATGACCGCGCTGAGCGTCACGCAAGAGCCCGTGCTTCGCGAGCATGCGCCCGCCAACCTGAACGTTGGGGCGAACCTAACGGGAGGAAGAGACATGACGGGCGCCGTGATCCGCTTTGCGCCTGATGTCGTAGCTACGGCGCTCGATCGCTTCTATGCCGAGGACAAGTCGTTCGAGGCGGATGGCGGATTGACGATCCGTATCGTGAATCCGACGGATGCGGATTGGCTCGTGTCTCAGGTGCTCGGGTACGGGGGGAGCGCCTATATCGAGGAGCCCGACTGGCTCAGGGAGGAACTGCGGGCCAAGCTGGACAAATTGTGCGCACGCTATGAAGAAGTATGACAGACAGCTGTCATACTTCTTTTTATATAATGGGCACATATGTTCTTGCGAGAGGGGATTTAGGTTATGACGATGATACTGCACCATCATATGCTTGAAGAGCAGGTTCGCCAGCATCGGCGGGAGATCGAAGCGTTGAACCGCGAGGCTTGGAAGTGGAGCGGCCGGAAAAGAGAGAGCCGCGGATCTGCAGGAAGTACGGTAACGCTGCTGCTGATCCTTCTGGGGAGAGTTCTATAGTGCAGCACTGAACTTCCAATTTCGAATGAGATCTTACGCTGCGGTCATGGGATTGAATCGATGGCTGCCGCTTTTTAAGAGAGCCGGGACGCCGCGCGGTGACGGAGTTTTTGTCGAATTAGAGCCGATCCCCGCGCACGCTGTCGATAATGACTGGTAACAAAAAAATATTTAAAATATTGGACTAGTTTTACCAGAATTAAGAAGGAATCGGCGTGATTTTGTGGAATATTACACCAAGTCTTCTGATGGGGCAAAGGTGGTGAACACAAGTGCAAATTACAGATGTCAGACTCCGCCGCGTTAATTCCGAGGGGCGAATGAAGGCAATCGCGTCCATCACGATCGATAACGAATTCGTCGTTCATGATATTCGCGTGATTGACGGCAACAACGGCATGTTCGTTGCAATGCCAAGCAAGCGGACGCCCGACGGAGAATTCCGAGATATCGCGCATCCTATCTCTTCGGGTACGCGGGAGAAGATCCAGTCCGCCGTACTCGCCGAGTATGAGCGCGCTGCCGTGGAAGAAGAAGAGGTACTGGTCGAAGGTGCGTAGTGCTTGTGTTCGCACTTAGGCGGCAACATGCGCCAAGTATATGAGGTATCCAACGGGGAGGGCCGGCGACGGCTCTCTTAAAAAGCGGCAGCCATCGATTCAATCCCATGACCGCAGCGTAAGATCTCA
>NZ_LZJB01000234.1:0-6200 GCF_001666895.1 Mycobacterium sp. E3298 | reverse complement strand
GGCCTCCGCCCGGCTGGCCGCGGCCGCGCCGGCCGCCGGGATGGTCGCCGCCGGCGCTTTGGCGCCACCACGGCCACCCACCGTCGGTCCCACGCCGGTCTCCGGGTCACCGCCGTAGGCGACCAGGTAGGCCAGGGTGCTCGGCGCCGGCGCGGGCGCCGGGGCGGGAGCGGTACCGGTACCCGCCGCGACCGAAGTGGCCGGCGCCCCAGCGGGAGTCGCCACCGTCGGGGCCAGCGCGACCGCCGGCAGCAGTGACGCCGGCTTGGTCGAGGCGACCAGCGGCGCCGCGGCGGCTCCCGCCGCCACCGGGGCGATCTCGGCGGGCGCGGTGAGCAGGGAACTCAGGCCGATGCCGAGCAGCAGCGGGATGAGGAAGGGCGCGGTCAGGATCGCGCCCCAGGTCGGCCAGCCGACGGCGTTGAAGAACACCTGGTAGGCGACGAAGAACAGCAGCGGGCCGTTGGCGGCCAGCAACGCCGGGAGGTTCGAGAAGATGTTCTGCAACAGCTGCTGAATGTTCTGGAAGAAGTCCTGCAGGAACTTGGCCAGCTGCTGGAAGAAGTCGGAGATCGCGTTCGCGGGGTTGGAGGTGTTCTGCGCGGCGTTGACCGCGGCGTCGTTCGACTCCCCGCCCGGCCGCACGATGGCCGGCGCCGGGGTGCTGCGCGGCGCGGACGCGAGCGCTGCGCCCGAGGTGGCCTGATAGGCGCCCATGACGGTCGCGGCCTGGACCCACATCCGCGCGTAGTCGGCCTCGTTCAACGCGATCGGAATCGTGTTGATGCCAAAAAAGTTCGTCGCCACCAACACCCCGTGGACGGTGTGATTGGCGGCGAGCTCGCCCAGTGTCGGCATGGCCGTCAGGGCGGCGGTGTACGCCGCGGCCGCGATCTCGTGCTGCGCGGCCACGCCCGCGCTGTCGGCGCTGGCCTGCTGCAGCCACGCCAGGTACGGGGCGTGCGCGGCCGCGTACTGCTCGGCCGTCGGCCCCTCCCAGGACCCCGCCTGGGCCTGGCCCACCACCCCGGTGAGTTCGGCTGCCGCCGTTGCGTATTCGGTGCTCAGCGCGGTCCACGCGCTGGCGGCCGCCAACAGCGGCCCCGGCCCGGGACCGGCGCTCAGCAGCGTCGAATGCACCTCGGGTGGCGAAGCCATCCAAAGGGGCGCAACGGGGGACGTCATTGTCGGGCGCCCTTAGAACCCGTACGTCGCCGCGGCCGATGCGTCCCCGGCGAGATAGCTGACGCCGGCCTCGCCGACGCCCACGCCGGCGCGGCCGAGCTCTTCCACGCCCTGGGCGGCGACGGCGGCGTGCTCTTGACCCTGTGCGCTGAAGCCGAGCGCGGTCTGCAGCGACACCGGATCCACCGCGGGCGGCACCACCGCGGTGATGGCCGGCGCGGCCGCCGCGTGCGCGGCCGCCAGCCGCGCCGTCAGCGCCTCCACCGCGGCGCTGGTCGCGGCCAGGCCCTCGGGAACCACTCGCAACGTCATGACTCTCCCCTTTCACCAAACATCGCGGCCTCACCCACCAGCGGGTTGACCAACTGCACGTACGTCGGAATGTCGCTGTCGCCCAACAAGATCGCCCGCCCCGCGGGCAGCCGGCCGAAGCGCTGGCCCCGGATCTTGCCGCTGTCCTGCGGGTTGCCCGCCAGCATCAGCGTGGTCGCCTGCAAGTCGTTGAACCGGCGCAGCAGCGGGTTGGTCATCAGGGCGTGCCCGGATCCGGTCGCCCGCGCCGTGACGATCACCCGCAGCCCCAGATCGGCCGCCTGCGAAAGGATTCCGATCAACGGCGTCCATGGCCGCTGCCCGACGTACGGGCCGCTCATCGCCGGCGCGTCCGGTATCTGGTCGACGTCGTCGATGATCAGGTAGTGGGTGTGGCCGGCGTATGCCCACCGGGCCAGCTCCCCGGGCGACAACCCGGCCGGGGGACGCCGCGATTCGATGATGTTCGCCAGCCCCAACATCGCCGGGATGATGCGGTCGACGTTGGCGGTGTACTCGTTGTCGGCGAACAACGGCTCGTCGACAAGGTGCAGCCGGCGATCCAGCACCGTGAAGGCCACCTGATCGGGCGTGGAGTGCTCGCGGATGGTGCGAATGATGTGGCGCAGCAACGTGGTCTTGCCGGATTTGCTGTCGCCGAACACCATCAGCAGCGGCTCGTCGGCGAAGTTGACGACGACGGGCGCCAGGTCCTCCTCGCGCTGGCCGATGACCACCTGCTCCGTGCCGCGATAGAGTGCGCCGAGCGCCTCCGGCGCGAGGTTGGTCGGCAGCAGCCGCACCGGCGGCGCGGCCATGCCCGGGTAGCGGGCGTTGATCGCGGCCACCTGGTCGAGCTCGGGGTTGGCGAACAGGAAGTGCTCGGCGGCCATCGTCAACCCGCGGCCCGGTTGGTCGTGCGGCACGGACTCCGCGGGGCGACGCAGCGCGCCGACGAGCCGCACGTTGCTGTCCCGCGGGTCGTGCAGCTTGAGCTCGAGCCGCAGGCCGAGGCCGTCGCGCATGGCCAGGGGCACCTCGAGCCAGCTCGGGGTGGTGATGACGACGTGGATGCCGTAGGCGAGCCCTACGTTCACCAGTTCGCTCACCTTGGCCAGCAACGGATTACGGGTGTTGAACTGGTCGGTGTTGTCCCGGCCGAACGCGTACAGGTTGTCGATGACCAGGAACACCTCGCCGTAACCGTCGTCGGGCGCGGCGCCGTGCCTTTCCCGGAACATCTCGCGCCGCTGCCGAGACAGCAGCAGCTGCTCGAGCTCCCCGAAGGTGCGCCGGATGCGTTCGGGTTCCAGCGCCGAGGCGACGCTGCCGACATGCGCCAGGTCTTCCAGCGCCCGCAGCTTCCCGCCGCCGTAGTCCAGGCAGTAGAAGGTGACGTCGCGCGGCGAGTGCAGGCTGGCCGCCGACAGGATGAACGTCTGCAGCGCGGTCGATTTCCCGGACTTGGGGCCGCCGTGGATCACCATGTTGCCGGCCGCCGAGGTCGCGTCGAACACCAGTGGGTCCCGGCGCATCTCGAAGGGTTTGTCGATCTCGCCGAGCGGCCACTGCCACTGGCGCTGCGGCACCCCGGCCCGGGCCAGTACCGCGGTCAGCGGGATCGGCTCGTCCAGCGGCGGCAGCCACAGCTGCGGGGCTCGCGGACCGTAACGCGCCAGCTGGTCGCCGATCGTGGCGATCAGCTTGCGTGGCGGGCCGGTGAATTCCTCGTCCTCGGCGGCCGGGATCACCATGTCCTGCTCCGGTTCCACCCGTCCGGCCGTGAAAAGCTTGGGCTCCGGAACGGACTGCACCACAAGGGCCTTGGCCTTCTGCGGCGGGTCGTAGATGCCGTCGACGTAGGTGCTGCGGAACTTGATCGGGGTCGCGCCCGGGGCGGGCACCAGGAAGCCCACGCCCTTGTGCTCCTTGCCCGATTCGATGTGGTACGCGTCCTCCACGCCGATGATCTGGCGGGAAACGCTGGGACTGGCCACCTTCAAGCCGATGCGGTACGAGGTGTTCTTGTCGATGTCCTTGATCTTGCCCACGTCCAGCGTCTGCGACGCGAACAGGATGTGGATGCGGAACGAGCGGCCCTTGCGGGCAACGTAATCGAACAACTCCGCGTATTCGGGGTGATCGGCCAGCATCAGGGTGAACTCGTCGGCGACCACGAACAGCGTCGGGATCGGCGGCAGGTCGTGCCCCGCCGCGATCGCGCCCTCGTACTCCACCACCGAGTTGAACGCGCTGCCCTGCACGCGGCGGCCAGCCTCGCGCAGCAGTGTTTCGCGGCGGGCCACCTCACCGCGCAGCGTGTCGGCGAACCGGTCGGCCAGCGACTTCTTCTCGGCCATGTTGGAGATCACCGCGACCACCTGTGGGAAATGGCGGAAGCTGTCCGCGCCGGCCTCACCCTTGAAGTCGGCGTAGATCACGATCAGACGGTCGGCCGAATGGGTTGTCAACAGCGACAACAGGATCGACATCAGCGTCTGCGACTTGCCCGATCCCGTCATACCGATCATCAGACCGTGCGGGCCCATGCCGCCCTCGGCTTCGTCCTTCAGGTCGAAGAACAGCGGTTCACCGGTCGCGGTGACGCCGATGGGCACGCGCAACTCGTCCTCGCGGCGGCGCGGCGCCCACAGCGTGGGCACGTCCAGCCGCGAGGCGTCGCCGATGCCCAGCAGGGTGGTGAAGGTGGCGCCGCGCGTGGCCGCCGAGCGCAGCCCGGTGTGGGTCGGGTTGGAGTCCCAGCGCGACAGCTGGCGAGCCAGGTGGGCCGCCTCGTCGGCGCCGAGCAGGTCGGCGTCGTCGATGTAGGGCTGCCAGCCGCCGGTCTGCCAGCGCTCGATCGCGCCGTTCGCGACGCGCAGGATCGGCTTCTCCGGGTCCGAATACTGCTCGCGGTGCGGCGGGGTGGCGGAGCGGTGCACGACGGTGACTCCCGCGCGGCCGAGCGCGAGCGTCGAGGTGCTCAGGTCGAAGTCGGGGTCGTCGATGACGATCAGCAGGTGCCGCAGCGCGTCCGCGGGCTCGCCGGTGAACGCCGGCCGGTCGACGAACGCGGGGCCCAGCAGCAGGACCAGCTCGTCGGGGTTGGTCGACAGCAGGCGCGCCGGGCCCACGCCGTCGAACTCACCCGGAACATCCACGTGTGCAAGCCATTTCAGCCAGGACCAGTCTGGGCTCTCCAGGTCGCGGGAGACCAGGGCCACCCCAAGCACGGTCGGGTCGTGCCACGTCACGGCCTGGGCGAGCCAGGCGCGCATCGCCGCCCGCGCCTCATCGGGCTCACCCAGCACGGTGATCCGCGAGACCTTGGTCAGGTCGATCCCGGTGGGCACGTCGCGCACGACGCGGTGGGTGTCGAGCAGGCCGCGTAATGCGCTGTGCGACACGGGCTCCAGGTCGACCTCGTCCGCGGTGTCGTTCACTCGCAGCGCGGTGCTCAGGGGCACCTGGTGGCGGCCGGCGCGCAGGACCAGGAAGTCCGGGTCATGCGGATCGCGCTCCCATTGCCTGCGCGACCCCGGCACGGCGGCCAGGGCCACCGGGTCGGGGTGCGACCACTCGGCGGCCGCCCGTTGCTGAGCGGCCTGGGTGCGGATGTTGTCGCGGACCACCGAGAGGTAGCGCAGGTAGTCGGCGCGTTCGGCGTCGACCTCCTCGGTGCGCGTCTTGTTGTCGTTGCCGCGATACATCGCGGTGGCCGCCAGCAGCAGCACGAACGGGAAGAACAGCGTCTGCGGCGAGATCAGCCGCATCCCGGTGGCGAACAGCGCGACGACCATACCGACGATCAGGATCACCAGCACGTACGGCATCGCGCGGCGCAGGAACGACGGCGGGATCACCCGTGGCAACTCGGGCGGCGCCTCGATGTTGATGGTGCCCTTGCGGGTGACCGGCGGCGCCAGCCGGCGGCGGGCTTCGAAGATGAGTCGGCTCATCGGGGCGCTCCCTCTGCTGATGCCACGCGGCCGGGCTTGGTGTCGGGCGCCAGTCCGTCGTGTGCCAGCAGCGCGTCCGCCCGCGACAGCGTCGGGCCGGTCGCGAACAGCGAGAGCACCGACCAGGGTACGGGCACCGCGGGCTCGCTCAAGCCCAGGGCCTCAACGGTTTTGCCACGCCCGGCGGCCGAGGTCTCCGCCTCGTTGTCGATGCCGTAGCGAACTCCGGTGTCGGACACCCAGAACAACGACCCGGTGCCGGGCGCGCCGGCGCCGCCGGTGACGGTCTGGGCGAAGTAGCCGGTGCCCGGCGCCAGGGCGACGCGCGTCGCGGTGGCCGGGGAGGCGCCGCCGACCAGGTCGACGGTGCGGATCGATTCGGGTATCGGCAGGGCCGAGCCGGCCAGCAGGCTCAGCGAGCTGGTGGCGGCGCCGCCGGGCTTGCTCCAATAGGCGCACGTGACGGGATCTTTGGCCGCGTCGACGAGGGTGATCTGCTGGTCGGGGTAGCGCGCGGTGTCGAGCATCCGGGACACCGGCAGCTTCGCCACCGCGTCGGCGCCCAGCCGAGGCGGCTGGTCCAGCCCATAGGAGTTGGTGTTGCGCAAGATCGCCGCGAGCACCGGGGAGATGGGCTGCAGGCCGTCCGGCAACACCGCGTAGTAGCGCGGCGCACCCGACGAATTCTGTTCCAGGGCATAGGAAACCACCACTGCCCCGATCGGCGCAGGCACGCTGAAGCCA
>NZ_LZJB01000233.1:0-3839 GCF_001666895.1 Mycobacterium sp. E3298 | reverse complement strand
CGGCGGAGTCGGGTTTCTCGGTGACCGAGGCGATGTCGGCGCCGAAGACGGTCACCGGCATCGACCGGGTGCAGCCGACACTGTTCGCCTTCCAGGTGGCGCTGGCGACCGCGATGCGCGCCTACGGTGTGCGGCCGGGGGCGGTGATCGGCCACTCGATGGGCGAGATCGCGGCGGCCGTGGTGGCCGGCGCGCTGTCGCTGCCCGACGGGGTCAGGGTGATCTGCCGGCGCTCGGCGTTGATGTGCCGGATCGCCGGCGCGGGCGCGATGGCCTCGGTGGAGCTGCCCGCCCAGCAGGTGCGCGACGAACTGGCCGCCCGCGGCGTCGGCGACGTGGTGGTCTCGGTGGTCGCGTCGCCCAACTCCACCGTGATCGGCGGGGCGACGCAGGCGGTGCGCGATCTGGTCGCGGAGTGGGAGGGCCGCGAGGTGATGGCCCGCGAGGTGGCCGTGGACGTCGCCTCGCACTCGTCCCAGGTCGATCCGATCCTCGCCGACTTGGCCGCCCAACTCGCCGATCTGACGCCGGCGGCGGCTGAAGTGCCGTATTACTCTGCGACGCTGGACGATCCACGCGCCCGGCCGGCGTTCGACGCCGGATACTGGGTGGACAACCTGCGCCAGTCGGTGAAGTTCGCCGCCGCGGTGCAGGCCGCCCTCGACGACGGCCATCGCGTCTTCGGTGAACCGTCGCCGCATCCGCTGCTGACCCGGGCGGTCGAACAGAACGCGGGCGCCTCCGACGTTGGCATCGCCGCGCTGCCGGCCATGCGCCGCGAGCAGCCGATGCCGCACGGGCTGTTGGGCTTCCTGGCGGATCTGTTCAGCGCCGGCGCCGCCATCGACTTCTCCGCGCTGTACCCGGGCGGTCGGCTGGTGGACGCGCCGCTGCCGACGTGGACCCACCAGCGGCTGCTCGTCGACGCCGGCGGGGCGGGCGCGCCGGGGCGCGGGCAGTTCACGCTCGACGTGCATCCGCTGTTGGGTGCCCACGTGCGGCTGCCGGAGGAACCGGAACGCCACGCGTGGCAGGGCGGGGTGGGCACCGCGGCGTTGCCCTGGCTGGCCGACCATCGGGTGAACGGGGTCGGGGTTTTCCCGGGGGCGGGCTTCTGCGAGATGGCGCTGGCTGCCGCGGCGGCGGTGCTGGGGCCGGACGCGGAGGTGCGCGACGTCCGCTTCGAGGAGATGCTGCTGCTGGACGACGAGACGCCGGTGAGCGCGGTGGCTTCGATCCTGGACGCGGGCGTTGCCGAGTTCGTGGTGGAGACCGATCGCGACGGGGAACGGATCCGCAGCGCCGCGGCGGTGTTGCACGCGGTCGCCGACGAGCAGCCGCAGCGACGCGACGTCGCCGCCCTGCTGGCCACCCACCCGCAGCTGGAAGACGGTGCCGCGCTGCGACAGTCGTTCGCCGAGCGCGGCGTCGAGTACGGTCCGGCCTTCGCCGGTCTGGTGTCGACGCGCACCGCCGAAGGCAAGAGCCGCAGCGTGGTGGCCGAGGTCGCGCTCCCCGGCGCGGTCCGCGCGGAGCAGGGGAGTTACGGGGTGCATCCCGCCCTGCTGGACGCCTGCTTCCAGACCGTGCTGGCGCACCCCGCCGTCAAGGAGGCCGCCCACGGCAGCCTGCTGCCGTTGGGCGTCGCGCGGCTGCGCCGCCACGGTCCGGCGCGCGGCGCCCGCTATTGCCACCTCCGGCTCGTCGCGGCGACGGCGTCCTCGGTGGACGTCGACCTCGATCTGCTGGATTCCGACGGCACGGTGCTGCTGGCGGTGCAGGGCCTGCGCATGGGCCTCGGCCGGGGTGGCGGCCCCGACGAGCTGATGGCCGAGCGGCTGCTGACCGTCGACTGGGCGCGGCGGACGCTGCCGCCGGTGCCCGAGCGGCCGGTCGGCGCCTGGCTGCTGATCGACACCGCCGAGGCCGACCCGCTCGCGTCGACCCTGGCGGATACATTGAAATCCCTTGGCGCACAAACAGATTTCCTGAGCTGGCCACGGCAGGCCGAGCACCGCCCCAACGCTGAGCGGCTCGGCGCCGCGGTGCGTGGCGGCCTGGAGGGGGTGGTCATCGTGTGCCCGCCGCCGGCCGGGGAGCCGGACGATCGGGGCCTGCTCGACGGACGCGAACAGGTCCGCCATGTGGTGCGCATGATCCGCGACTTGCCGGAGATGTCGGCGACGCCGCCGCGCCTGTACGTCATCACGCGGCGGGCGCAGATCGTGCGGCCCGGGGACGCGCCGAACCTGGTCCAGGGCGGCCTGCGCGGCCTGCTGCGGGTGGTCGGCGCGGAGAACCCGCAGCTGCGGACCACCCAGATCGACCTCGAGGCCGACGCGGACGTCGAACGTGCCGCCCACGAATTGCTGTGCGGTTCGGCCGAGGACGAGACCGCGTGGCGCGGCGGGCAGTGGCACACGGCGCGGCTGCGCTGCACGCCCCTGGGCGCCGACGAACGCCGGGTCACCACGGTGAACCACGAGACGGAGGGGATGCGCGTGGCGGTCCGTCATCCCGGTGACCTGCAAACGCTGGAATTCGTCGCCGTCGACCGCAGGACGCCCGGCCCGGGCGAGGTGGAGGTCGCGATCGACGCGTCCAGCGTCAACTTCGCCGAAGTACTTGCCGCGCTTGGCCGTTACCCAGACCTGGAGGGCGAGCCGCACCAGCTGGGATTCGACCTGGGCGGCGTCGTCACCCGCGTCGGCGCGGACGTCACCGACCACCGCGTCGGCGACCGGGTCGGCGGTTTCTCCGGTTTCGCCAACGGCAGCTGGGGCACGTTCGTCACGTGTGACGCCCGACTGGTGACCACCCTGCCGTCCGGGATGACCGCCGGCCAGGCCGCAGCCGCGGCGACGGCCTACGGCACCGCGTGGTACGGGCTGTACGAACTGGCGGGGATCTCGGCCGAAGACAAGGTGCTCATCCACTCCGGCACCGGCGGCGTCGGTCAGGCCGCGATAGCGATCGCGCGAATGGTGGGGGCGGAGATCTACGCCACCGCGGGCAGCCCGGAACGGCGGGAGATGCTGCGCGACATGGGCATCGAGCATGTCTACGACTCACGCAGCACGGCGTTCGCCGACGAGATCCGCCGCGACACCGACGGGTACGGCGTCGATCTGGTGCTCAACTCGCTGACCGGTGCCGCCCAGCGCGCCGGGCTCAACCTGCTCGCCTACGGTGGGCGGTTCGTGGAGATCGGCAAGCGCGACATCTACGACGACGCCCGGCTGGGCCTGTATCCCTTCCGCCACAACCTCACGTTCTACGCCGTCGATTTGGCGCTGCTGACCAAGACGCACCCGCGGCGGGTGCAGCAGCTGTTGCGGGCGGTCTACCAGCGGATCGCGGACGGTGATCTGCCGCAACCGAATTGCACCGAATACCCGATATCGGAGGCGGCGACGGCGATCCGCGTGATGAGCGGCGCCGAGCACACCGGCAAGCTGGTGCTCACCGTGCCGCGCACCGGCCAGACCCGCGCGGTGCTGCCGCCGGAGCAGGCCCCGGTGTTCCGCGACGACGGCGCCTACATCGTCACCGGCGGCCTGGGCGGCCTGGGCTTGTTCCTGGCTTCCGAAATGGCCAAGGCCGGGTGCGGGCGGATAGTGCTGACGGCCCGCTCCAATCCCACTCCCAAGGCGCGCCAGGCAATCGAACGGCTGCGCGCGAACGGAACCGATGTGGTCGTGGAAAGCGGCAACATCGCCGAGTCAGACACCGCGGCCCGGGTGGTGGCCGCGGCCACGGCCACCGGACTAGCGCTGCGCGGGGTGCTGCATGCCGCCGCGGTGGTCGAGGACGCCGTGCTCGCCAACATCACCGACGAG
>NZ_LZJB01000232.1:0-5636 GCF_001666895.1 Mycobacterium sp. E3298 | reverse complement strand
AGTCCACCCGCACGCCGGCGCCGGACGGTTCGGATACCTGCAGCACCTGGCCGCCGGTGGGGAGGAATCCCCGGGCGGGATCCTCGGCGTACACCCGGGCCTCGATCGCGTGGCCCCGCAGTTCGATGTCGTCCTGCGCGAACCCCAGCTTCTCGCCCGCGGCCACCCGCAGCTGCCACTCCACCAGGTCCAGGCCGGTAACCGCCTCGGTGACCGGGTGTTCCACCTGCAGGCGGGTGTTCATCTCCATGAAGAAGAACTCGTCCGGCCGGTCGGCGGAGACGATGAACTCCACCGTGCCCGCGCCGACGTAATCGACGCTGCGGGCGGTGTTGCAGGCCGCCGCCCCGATACGCGCGCGTGTCTGCGGGTCGAGCAGGGGCGACGGCGCCTCCTCGATCACCTTCTGGTGGCGCCGCTGCAGGCTGCACTCGCGCTCGCCCAGGTGCACCACGTTGCCGTGCGTGTCGGCGAGCACCTGTACTTCGATATGCCTGGGGCGCAGTACGAATCGCTCCAGAAACAGGGTGTCGTCACCGAACGACGCGGCGGCCTCCCGTCGCGCGCCCACCAGCGCGTCGCGCAGCCGGCTCGGGTCGTCCACCAGGCGCATGCCCTTGCCGCCGCCGCCCGCCGAGGGCTTGATCAAGACCGGATAGCCGACATCTTCGGCGGCCGCCACCAACTCGTCGTCGCTCAGTCCGGGCTTGGCCACGCCGGGAACGACCGGCACGTCGAAGGCGGCTACCGCGTTCTTGGCGGTGATCTTGTCGCCCATCACCTGGATGGCCCGCGCCGGCGGGCCGAGGAACACCACGCCGGCCCGCTCGCAGGCGGCGGCGAATTCGGCGTTTTCGGAGAGGAATCCGTAGCCGGGATGGATCGCCTGGGCGCCGGTGCGCGCCGCCGCGTCGAGCACCTTCCCGATGTCGAGGTAGCTCTCCCGCGCGGCGGCGGGCCCCAGACGAACGGCCGTGTCGGCCTCGAGCACATGGCGGGCGTTGGCGTCGGGGTCGCTGTACACCGCGACCGATCGGATACCCAGCCGGCGCAGGGTGCGCATGACACGGACCGCGATCTCGCCGCGGTTGGCCACCAAGACGGTCTCGAACATGGTCATCACATCCGGAAGACGCCGTAGGAGACCGGATCTAGCGGGGCGTGGGCGCATACCGAAAGGGCCAGCCCGACAACGGTTCTGGTGTCGGCGGGATCGATGATGCCGTCGTCCCACAGGCGGGCGGTCGAATAGTACGGGTTGCCCTGGTCCTCGTATTGCGCGCGGATGGGCGCCTTGAACGCCTCCTCCTCGTCGGGCGGCCACGGTTTACCGGCCGCGGCGAGCTGCTCGCCGCGCACCGTCGCCAGCACCGATGCCGCCTGCTCGCCGCCCATGACCGAGATGCGGGCGTTGGGCCACATCCACAGGAAGCGCGGCGAGTACGCCCGACCGCACATCGAATAGTTGCCCGCGCCATAGGATCCGCCGATCACGACGGTCAGTTTGGGCACCCGGGCGCAGGCCACGGCGGTCACCATCTTGGCGCCGTGCTTGGCGATGCCGCCGGCCTCGTAGTCGCGGCCGACCATGAAACCGGCGATGTTCTGCAGGAACAACAGGGGGATCTTGCGCTTGTCGCACAGCTCGATGAAATGGGCGCCCTTCAAAGCGGATTCGCTGAACAGGACGCCGTTGTTGGCGATGATCCCGACCGGGTGTCCGTGGATGCGGGCGAACGCGGTCATCAGCGTCTTGCCGTAATTGGCCTTGAACTCGCTGAATTCGCCGCCGTCGACCAGCCGAACGACCACCTCGTGCACGTCATAGGGCACCCGCGGATCGGGCGGCACCACGTCGTAGAGCTCGCTCTGCGGATGCTTGGGCTCGACCACGGGCCGGACCTCCCACGTGCCGGGTTCACGGGGGCCGAAGGTCGCGGCGATGGCCCGCACGATGCGCAGCGCGTGCTCGTCGTCGTCGGCGAGGTGGTCGGTGACACCGGAGACCCGCGAGTGCAGGTCGCCGCCGCCGAGTTCCTCGGCCGATACGACCTCGCCGGTGGCGGCCTTCACCAGGGGCGGACCGCCGAGGAAGATCGTCCCCTGCTCGCGCACGATGACGGCCTCGTCGCTCATGGCAGGCACGTAGGCGCCGCCCGCCGTGCACGATCCGAGGACCGCGGCCACTTGGGGAATCTCCTTGGCGCTCATGGTCGCTTGGTTGTAGAAGATCCGGCCGAAATGCTCGCGGTCGGGGAACACCTCGTCCTGGCGGGGCAGGAAGGCGCCCCCGGAGTCCACCAGGTAGATGCACGGCAGGCGATTCTGCAGGGCGACTTCCTGTGCGCGCAGGTGCTTTTTGACGGTCATCGGGTAGTAGGTGCCGCCCTTGACCGTGGCGTCGTTGGCGACGATCACGCACTCGCGCCCCGACACCCGGCCGATCCCGGTGATGATTCCGGCGCCGGGGGATTCGTCGTCGTACATGCCGTTGGCCGCCAGCGGGGCCAACTCCAGGAACGGGCTGCCGGGGTCGAGCAGTCGATCCACCCGTTCGCGCGGCAGTAGCTTGCCGCGGCTGACGTGACGTTCGCGGGCGCGTTCGTTGCCGCCCAGCGCGGCGGCCGCCAGCTTGGCGTTCAACTCGGCTACCAGCCGGCGATGCTCGTCGGCGAACGATGGCGCGGTCATCACTGCTGAACTCACGAATGCCTCCCGGTCCTCGCCAGCACAAGCGGCGGTTCGGTCTTGTCGAGCACCTCGTCGACCGAAACGCCGGGGGCGGTCTCGACCAGGCGCAAACCGTCATCGCATATGTCGATGACGGCCAAGTCGGTGATGATGCGGTTGACACATCCCGCACCCGTCAGCGGAAGGGTGCACCGCTCAACGACTTTCGGGCTGCCGTCGCGGGCCGTGTGCTCCATCATCGCGATCACCTTCCGGGCGCCGTGGACGAGGTCCATGGCGCCGCCCATGCCCTTGACCAGCTTTCCGGGAATCATCCAGTTGGCGAGGTCGCCGGTGGCCGAGACCTGCATGGCCCCCAGCACGGCGACGTCGAGGTGTCCGCCGCGAATGATGCCGAACGAGGCGGAGGAACCGAAGAACGCCGCGCCCGGCATCGTGGTGATCGTCTCCTTACCCGCGTTGATCAGATCCGCGTCGACGTCCTCGGGCTCCGGATACGGGCCCACGCCCAGGATTCCGTTTTCCGAATGTACGACGACGGTGACACCGGCCGGAATGTGGTTGGGCACCAGCGTGGGCATCCCGATGCCGAGGTTGACGTATTGGCCATCCTCGAATTCGGCGGCCACCCGTGCGGCCAGGCCCTGCTTGCTCCAGCTCACGGGCGCACCGTCACCTTCTCGATCGGCTTGGCCGGGTCCGGCACATGCACCACCCGATGCACGAAGACGCCGGGCGTGTGCACCGCGGCGGGGTCGATCTCGCCCGGCTCGACCAGATGCTCGACCTCCGCGATGGTGATCCTGCCGGCCGTGGCGCAGTCGGGGTTGAAGTTCGCCGCGGCCGCCCGGTAGACGAGATTGCCGTGCCGGTCGCCCTTCCAGGCGTGCACCAGCGCGAAGTCGGTGCGGATCGCCCGCTCGAGAACGTAGGTCACGCCGTCGAACTCGCGCGTTTCCTTGGGCGGCGACATCACCGCCACCCCGCCGGAAGCGTCGTAGCGCCACGGCAGGCCGCCGTCGGCGACGGGGGTGCCGACGCCCGCGGGCGTGTAGAACGCAGGGATGCCGGCGCCACCGGCGCGCAACCGCTCCGCGAGCGTGCCCTGCGGGGTGAGCTCCACCTCCAGTTCACCGGCGAGGAACTGGCGGGCGAATTCCCTGTTGTCACCGAAATACGAGGCGACGGCCCGGCGAATTCGCTTGTGGTGCAACAGCGCTTCCAGTCCGACGCCGTAACCGCCGCAGTTGTTGGACACCGTCTCCAGGTCGCGCACGCCGGTCTCGACCAGCGCGGCGATCAACGCCTCGGGGATGCCGCAGAACCCGAAGCCCCCGACCGCCAAAGACGACCCGTCGGTTATGTCGGCAACCGCCTCGGCGGCCGTTGCCACCACCTTGTCCATCGCCGCAGCAGCCTCCTTGCCGTCGGGCGGGGTTTTTGAGTTAATCTCCATTAACTCAGGGTGAGAATACCATCGTCGATCCCCCCGGTCCAGGGACGGCAAGACCGGGCCGTCGCCGTCCATTAGGGCAGGTTAACCGGTCGAAGACTCGTGCTAAGTTAGTGACGATTAACCAACCGGACGGGGGTTCGTCATGACAACGTCCACCTCGGACGGCCAACCCAGCGCGCCGGATGTCCCAAATCGACGCAGCCAGTTGAAATCCGACCGGCGTCTCCAGCTGCTGGCGGCCGCCGAGCGCCTGTTCGCCGAGCGCGGCTTCCTCGCGGTGCGGCTGGAAGACATCGGGGCCGCTGCCGGTGTCAGCGGCCCCGCCATCTACCGGCACTTCCCCAACAAGGAGTCGCTGCTGGTGGAGCTGCTGGTGGGCATCAGCGCCCGCCTGCTCGCGGGCGCTCGCGGCGTGCGGGCTCGCAGCTCCGACGCGGCGACGGCGCTGGACGGGCTGATCGACTTCCACCTGGACTTCGCGTTCGGCGAGCCCGACCTGATCCGCATCCAGGACCGCGACCTCGCGCACCTGCCCGAAGCGGCCGAGAAACAGGTGCGCAAAGCGCAACGCCAATACGTCGAGGTGTGGGTCGGGGTGCTGCGCGAGCTGGACCCCGACCTAGCCGAGGCCGACGCCCGGCTGGCGGCCCACGCGGTCTTCGGCCTCCTCAATTCGACGCCACACAGCATGAAATCCCCCGACATGTCGCGCGGAAAGTCGGCCCGCACCGCGCGGTCGCGCGCCGTGATGCGGGCGATGACCGTCGCCGCGCTGGCCGCCGGGAACCAGTGCCCCTGAGTCACCGCTGTGAGGTGATTCGCCGTTCGTGCGCCCGGCGCAGGTACTCTGCAATCCATGAGGTGGACATGAACGATTCACGTCCCACCGACCGGTTCAGCCCCTCTCTGCCGGGGTCGGGACCGCAGGGCCCGTGGTATCCGCCCGCCGACCCCGCGTACGCCGATCAGGCGCCCTACGCGCCCACCTATGGCGGGCAGGCTCCGCCGTGGGCACCCAACATGAACGAGACCAACACCACCAGAGAGTTGCCGGCGTACTGGCAGCACGAGCTGCCTCCGTCCGGACAACACCCGGGGTCGGCTCCCCCGCCGCCGGATGGCCCGAAACCTCCGCCGCGGTGGCTGTGGATCGTCGCCGGCGCCGCCGTGCTGCTGGTGGTCGCCCTGGTCATTGCCCTGGTGCTGGTGAACGACGCGATCAAGACTCAGACCGCCGTCCCGCCGCTGCCCGCCATGCCGGAGACGACTCCGACGCTGCCGAGCCCGTCCACCCGCACGTCGACGCCGCGCATTCCGGCGCCGGTGCCGCCCACCGGCGGCTCCCCGACGCCCACCGAGTCCACCGGCCCGGCCGCGATGCAGGACATCGTCTACAGCGTGGCCGGCGAGGGCAGGGCGATCAGCATCATGTACATCGACACCGGCGAC
This sequence comes from Mycobacterium sp. E3298, assembly GCF_001666895.1. Taxonomy (NCBI): domain Bacteria; kingdom Bacillati; phylum Actinomycetota; class Actinomycetes; order Mycobacteriales; family Mycobacteriaceae; genus Mycobacterium; species Mycobacterium sp. E3298. The sequence goes on along the minus strand of NZ_LZJB01000232.1, from coordinate 40 downwards.
CTGATCCAAACCGAATTCAACGTCGCGCTGCCGTGGACCA
>NZ_LZJB01000231.1:0-13425 GCF_001666895.1 Mycobacterium sp. E3298 | reverse complement strand
GGGTGCTCGCCGCCGCGTTCGTCGTGTCGGTACTGCTGGGCATCGGCATCGGGTGGGGCATGTACGGCAACACCAAGTCGCCGCTGGACTTCACCACGGACCCCGGGGCCAAGCCCGACGGAGTCGCCGCCGTCGTGCTGACCCCGCCCACCCAACTGCACTCGGTCGGCGGCCTGACGGGACTGCTCGAGCAAACACGCAAACGCTTCGGCGACGCGATGGGCTACCGGCTGGTGATCTATCCGACGTACGCGGTGCTCGACCGGCCCGATCCCTCCGACGATCGCCGCGTGTTGGCCTACAGCTACCGCGGCGGCTGGGGCGACCCGACGAGCTCCGCCAAGAGTTCCGCGGACGGGCCCTTTCCGGTGGACCTGAGCAAGTTCGACGTCACGGCGACGGTGGGCATCATGCGCGGAGCCCCGCAGACCCTCCACATGAAGCCGTCGGACGTCAAGACCGAATACCTCAACATCGAGCCGGCGACCGACCCGACCACCCCCGGCGCCCTGTCGTTGTCGCTGTACGTCTCCAGCGACTACGGTGGTGGCTACATCGTCTTCGCAGGTGACGGCACCGTGAAGCAACTGAATCTGCCGTCTTAACCGCCGCGATCCGGCCCCGCTGCCGGCGCGATTCGATTCCGCGCACCCGGACTAATAGCCGACTAACAACCGGTGGTGTTGTGGCGAATATATCGAGACGATACGATGACGCGAGGCGTCGAACCGTCGTAACCGGCCGTGCAAAGGAGGTGATTCGATGCTTGAGCTCGCCATCCTGGGCCTGCTGATCGAATCGCCGATGCATGGGTACGAGTTGCGCAAAAGGTTGACCGGTCTCCTCGGCGCGTTCCGTGCGTTCTCGTACGGTTCGCTGTACCCCGCCCTCCGGCGGATGCAGGCCGAAGGCTTGATCGCCGAAGACGCCGCCCCGGCCGGCACGCCGGTCCGTCGGGCGCGGCGCGTCTACCAGCTAACCGACGAAGGACGACGTCGGTTCGGTGAGCTGGTGGCCGACACCGGTCCGCACAACTACACGGACGACGGCTTCGGGGTGCACCTGGCATTCTTCAACCGGACTCCGGCGGAGGCGCGCATGCGCATCCTGGAGGGTCGCCGCCGTCAGGTTGAGGAGCGGCGCGAAGGCCTGCGCGAAGCCGTGGCGCGGGCCAGCAGCTCGTTCGATCGCTACACCCGCCAACTTCACCAGCTGGGGCTCGAGTCCAGCGAGCGCGAAGTGAAGTGGCTCAACGAGCTCATTGCTGCGGAGCGGGCGATGCCCGGCCTCTCCGAGCAGACGTAAAACCCCTGCACGAAATTCATCAGCTGCGACACAGAGTTATCGAGTTAGGAGAACGCCCTTATGAGTGACCAGAACGCGCCAATCGCGTCGACGGAGGTACGAGTCGCCATTGTCGGCGTCGGTAACTGCGCGTCTTCGCTGGTACAGGGCGTCGAGTACTACCAGAACGCCGACGAGAACAGCACTGTGCCCGGTCTGATGCACGTCAAGTTCGGCCAGTACCACGTGCGCGACGTCAAGTTCGTCGCCGCCTTCGACGTGGACGCCAAGAAGGTCGGCTTCGACCTCTCCGACGCGATCTTCGCCTCGGAGAACAACACGATCAAGATCGCCGACGTGCCGCCCACCAACGTGGTGGTGCAGCGCGGCCCCACGCTGGACGGCATCGGCAAGTACTACGCCGACACCATCGAGCTCTCGGACGTCGAGCCGGTCGATGTGGTCAAGGCGCTCAAGGACGCCGAGGTCGACGTGCTGGTGTCCTACCTGCCCGTCGGTTCGGAAGAGGCCGACAAGTTCTACGCGCAGTGCGCCATCGACGCGGGTGTGGCGTTCGTCAACGCGCTGCCGGTGTTCATCGCCTCGGACCCGGTATGGGCCAAGAAGTTCGCCGACGCGGGCGTGCCGATCGTGGGCGACGACATCAAGAGCCAGGTCGGCGCCACCATCACCCACCGGGTGATGGCCAAGCTGTTCGAGGACCGCGGCGTGCAGTTGGACCGCACCATGCAGCTCAACGTCGGCGGCAACATGGACTTCCTCAACATGCTCGAGCGTGAGCGGCTGGAGTCCAAGAAGATCTCCAAGACGCAGGCCGTCACCTCCAACCTGCAACGCGAGTTCAAGACCAAGGATGTGCACATCGGCCCGTCCGACCACGTCGGCTGGCTCGACGACCGCAAGTGGGCCTATGTGCGGCTGGAGGGTCGCGCGTTCGGTGACGTGCCGCTGAACCTGGAGTACAAGCTCGAGGTGTGGGACTCGCCGAACTCGGCGGGCGTCATCATCGACGCGGTCCGGGCGGCCAAGATCGCCAAGGACCGCGGCATCGGCGGCCCGGTGATCCCGGCGTCGGCCTACCTGATGAAGAGCCCGCCGCAGCAGCTTCCCGACGACGTCGCGCGCGCGCAGCTCGAAGAGTTCATCATCGAGGGCTAAGAGGTCTGCTTAACCCGCGGGCGTAACGTCACGGCGCCTTCCCCCTTCGGAATTCGCCACGGCGTTGCGCTCGCGGCCGCTGGAGCCATTTCCTCCCCACTTCGCTGTGCGAGTGCTTAGCATCATCTCTCGATGGCTGTGCAACCCGCCGCATTCCTGCGCACGACCCTCCCGCTGGACCTGTCCCGGCTGGAGGAGCTGGACAGCGGCCGGTACCACTCGATCTGGCTGCCTGACCACATGGTCAGCTTCTGGCCCGACTCGATCTGGACCCCCGAGTTCACCGACCTGGCCACCGCTTCCCCGTCGCCGCACCGCCACCTCGACGGGCTGGCGGTAGCCGCCGCGGCCGCCGTCCTGACGGAGAACGTGCCGATCGTGAGCGCCGTCGTCGACACGGTGCGCCGCCACCCCAGCCTGCTGGCCCAGACGGCGCTCACGATCGACCACCTCGCCAAGGGCCGTTTCATCCTCGGCCTGGGCAGCGGTGAGAGCGAGAACACCCTGCCCTACGGCTTCGACTTCTCCCGGCCGGTCAGCCGCTTCGAAGAAGCTCTCACGGTGATCCGGCTGCTCTGGAACAGCGACCGCCCGGTCGATTTCGACGGGCAGTTCTACTCGCTGCGCCATGCCCGGCTGGACGCCGAACCCTACGCGGGCCGGCCGCCGCAGATCTGGATCGGCGCCAGCGGCCCGCGGATGCTGGACGTCGCAGGCCGGCACGCGGACGGATGGTGGCCCGCCGGCGCCTGGACACCAGAACACTATGCCGAAATGCTCTGTGCGGTAAGGAGATCCGCCGAACGCGTCGGCCGTGATCCGCAGGCGATCACACCGTGCTTCATTCAGGTATGTCTGATCGGCGAGGACGAGAACGCCCTCGCCGAGATCCTCCAAGCACCCCTGGTCAAGGCGTTCCTGCTGCAAGTGTCGGCGGAAACGCTGCGCGGCTTCGGGTTCGACCACCCGATGGGCGATCGGTGGCGGGGATTTCAAGACATCGACCCGGCGGTGCTCACCCGCGAACGGATCCTGGAATTCCTCGCCAAAGCGCGGCCCGAGATGGTGCTGGCCGCCGTCCCGCACGGGACGCCGACGCAGGTGGCCAAGATCGTCAAGACGTACGTCGACGCGGGACTGCGCGTACCCAAGATCCTGGACTACGGCGCGATGGCCGGCCTGAGCTACGCCGAGGCCTCGGCCGCCAACGTGCGCGCCACCGAAGACGAACTGATGCGGCTGTGCGGCGGGCGGGTGTGACGATGTCCCTGGACGCCGCCCAGCTGCTCGCCGACGCGGAGACCGAAACCGGACTGCGCGACTATGGCGATCCCACCTTGCCGCAACGCTTCACCGTCGCGGTCGACCATCTCAACCGCCTCGGCATGGACGCCGAGGGCAACCGGCAGGCGGCACAGGTGTGTCGATGGCTGCTGACGTCGCGGCTCGAATTCATCGAAGACCGCAACCGCTACCCGATCGCCGACGAGGTGATCGACGGGCCGATGTTCGTCACCGGCGAGCCCCGTTCGGGCACAACGCTCATGCACGCCCTGATGTCCGTCGACCCGCGCGCTCGGGCGCTGCGCTTCTGGGAGGTGATGTATCCGTCACCACCGCCGGGTCTGGCCGGCCCCGGCGACGACCGCAGGGAACGGGCCGACGCGGACTGGCGCGAGATCAACGCCAAGATGCCCAAGTGGCTGCACAGCCACCCGTACAACGACATGCTGGGCGACGGCCTGCCCGAGGACGAGCGCACCTGGGCGTTCGACTTCCGGGTGATGACGCCGACGGCCTGGTGGCGCGTGCCGATGCAGTCGCTGGTCGGCGGGTTGGCCACCGATCCGGCGGCGCAATACCGGCTGCACAAGGCCATGCTGCAACAGCTGCAATACCGTCGGGCCCGAAAATACTGGGTGCTGAAGGGCTTTCACGGCTTCCGCCTCAAGGAACTCTTCGACACCTATGCCGACGCACACCTGATGTGGCTACACCGCGACCCCGTCCAAGTCGCCGCGTCGCGCACCATGATGATGGCCGACATCGCCGAAGGCATCGTCGGTCCGGTCGACCTGCACGCCGAAGCGAAGAAGCACCTCGAGATGACTCGGGCCAGCATTGCCAACACGATGAGCAATCCGTTGGTCGACGATCCCCGCATCTTGCACGTGCGCTACGCCGACTTCGTCGGCGACCACATCGGCACCGTTCGGCGCTACTACGAGTTCTGCGGTCGCGAGCTGTCGGACGACGCCGAAGCGACAATGCGCGCCTACCTGGCCGACAACCGGGGCGACCGCTACGGCAAATTCCGCTACTCCACCCAGTTGCTGACCGACATCGGCGAGGACCTGGAGGCGCTGCACGCCGAATTCCGGCCTTTTCGAGAGCGATTCGGTGTCGCCATCGAGAGCCGCGCCTGACATGACCGGTCCGCACCACCGCCTGTCGGTGCACAACGTCACCTTCCAAGGCGAGTCGCTGGCCGAACTGGAAGCTCATTGGGCGGCACTCGGCGTGTCCCGGCTCAGCATCCTGGACGCCCAGCTGCTGGAGCCGCACTTCCCGATGTTGCTCCACGGCAACGCATATTCGGTCGAAGCCGTCTATCACCTGTTCGCCGGCGGCAAGCTGTCCGGCGAACCGCACGCCGCCCGTGACGCGCTGTCCGCCGTGATCGACGCGGCCGCCGCCGTCGGGGCCCGCACCGTCTACCTGCTCACCGGCGGGCGCGGTGACCTCACCTGGGCTCAGGCCGCGGACCGCTTTTGCGCGATGGTCGGCCCCTGCGCGAGTCAGGCCAAGGCGGCCGGGGTGGCGCTGGCCATCGAGAATGCGTCAAGCCTGTACGCCGACATCCACCTGGCCCACACGCTGCGCGACGCCGTCACGCTGGCCGAGATGGCCGACCTGAGTGTATGCATCGACGTGTTTCACTGTTGGGCGGAGGGGGATTTGGAGGCGATGGTGCAGCGGGCCCTACCGCGGACGGCGCTGATCCAGCTGAGCGACTATGTGCTCGGCGACCGGGCGCTACCGGCCAGGGCGGTACCGGGCGACGGAACGATCCCGCTGGAAGCCATCGTCGCCCAGGCGCTAACCGGCGGCTACTCCCACGGTTTCGACCTGGAACTGATCGGTCCCCGCATCGACCGGGAGGGACACCTGGAAGCCGCGCAACGCGCATGCGTAGTCGTCAGCGCGATGCTCGAGAGGCTCGGTGCGTGAGCATGGCCTTCGGCGACGGGCCCGACGACGCGGCGCTGCAGCAGGCCTGGACGGAATTCTGCGCGCGGCTGCAGCGAGCGGGCGAGCAGGCCTTCAAGCAGGCCAACCCGGTGTCGGGCGCCCATCGGGTCGACGCCTACCGGTTCCTCACCCAAAATCTCGGCCAGGCCTTCGATCTGGCGCTCGAAACGCGTGACACCCGCTACCCGGTGCTGCACACCTTCTGCGGCCCGACCCGCAAGCTGGGCGGCGACTGCGCCGACTTTACTTACCAGCAGGCGTGGATCGACGGGCGGTCGACCTACCGCCTCGTCGGGACGCGTGGCACTGCAAGGTTTTTCAACGTCACGGTTCAGGGGCCACGTACGTCTGGCCCGGGCGTGCTGCACGAGCCGTTCGGTGACATACCGGAGGCCAACCTGCTCGGTCATCAGCTTCAGGTCGGCGATGGCGGGGAAATCGAGCTTTACATCGGCGGACCCGAGCGCGGGCCGAACTGGCTGCCCACCACTACCGGCTCGCGGAAACTGTTCATTCGCCAGGGTTTCGACCGCTGGGACGAGCTGCCCGCGCAGGTTCGCATCGAACGAATCGACATGGACTACCCCAAGCCGTTGCCGTTGACGCCCGAGATGGTCGAGGCGATGCGCTGGGCGGGCGACTTCGTCACTGGCCTGATGGCGGACTGGCCCGAGTTCCCCTTCACCTACGGCGGCGTCGACCCCAACCGCCCCAACTCCTTTCCGCAAGTCGACGCGACCGACGCCGACGCCAGGCGCGGGCGGGCCGCCGCCAACATGTATTGGGAACTCGCGGACGACGAGGCGCTGATCCTCGAATTCGGCGCCCACGCCGGATTGTGGATGCTGACCAATATGGGCGTCTTTTTCAACAGCATGGATTACCTGTACCGGCCGGTGAGCTACACGCCGAGTCGCACGAAGACCGACGCAGACGGCCGCATCCGTCTCGTCATGGCGCATCGTGATCCGGGCGTGCACAACTGGATCGACACCCAGGGCTTCGCGTGCGGCAACCTGACCTACCGGCACATGCTCGAGGGCGCACCGGCCGCGCTGAACACCCAAGTCGTCAAGCACGACGAACTGCTCGCCGCCCTGCCGGCAGACACCGCCCTGGTGAGCCCCGCCGAGCGCACGGCGGCGATGTGGGAGCGCTTTCGCGGCATCCGCCGTCGTTACCTCCTGTAGACGAGGGGCTAGTTTTAGGTCGTGGCCGAAATCTCCGAAGACGAACTCGACGGGCTCGACGAGTTCTCGCTGTTATCCGAAAATGCCGAGCAAGCCGGCGTTGCCGGCCCGCTGCCGGACGTGCAACGCGTGGAGGCGGGCGCCGGTGAGGACAAGATCAGCGCGCTGCGGTGGGGTGGTGCCGCCCCGCGGGTCGTCTTCCTGCACGGCGGCGGCCAGAACGCCCACACCTGGGATACCGTCATCGTCGGCCTGGGCGAACCCGCACTCGCCGTGGATCTGCCGGGGCACGGCCATTCGGCATGGCGCGAGGACGGCGACTACTCGCCGCAGCTGAACGCCGACGCCTTGTTGCCCGCGGTGCGCGAGCACGCGCCCAGCGCCGATCTTGTCGTGGGCATGTCGCTGGGTGGGTTGACCGCGATACGGCTGGCCGCCGTGGCACCGGAACTGGTAAACGAACTCGTCCTGATCGACGTCACCCCGTCGGCGCTGCAGCGCCACTCGGAGATGACTAAGGAACAACAGGGCACCGTGGCGCTCATGCACGGCGAACGCGAATTCCCCAGCTTCCAGGCCATGCTGGATTTGACGATCGCCGCGGCCCCGCATCGCGAGGTGAAGGCGCTGCGCCGCGGCGTCTTTCACAACTCGCGCCGGCTGGAAAACGGCAACTGGACGTGGCGCTACGACGCCATCCGCAAGTTCCCCGACTTCGACGTCCTGTGGGAGGACGTGGACAGGCTTTCTGCACCCATCACCCTCATCCGCGGCGGCAACTCGGGATTCGTCAGCGACGACGATGCCGCGGAATTAAGCCGTCGCACAAGACATTTCCGAACCGCGCACGTTGTGACGGGCTCCGGGCACTCCGTGCAAAGCGACCAGCCGCTGGCCCTGATCGAGCTGCTGCGCGGGGTGCTCGACGCGCGGTGAGCCTACGGTGGGCACATGACTTCTGATCTGCCCGTCCGCATCGGTGTGCAACTACAACCTCAGCACGCGCCCCAGTACCGCCAAATCCGCGACGCCGTGCGCCGCTGCGAGGACATCGGGGTCGACATCGCGTTCAACTGGGACCACTTCTTCCCCCTCTACGGGGATCCCGACGGCGCGCATTTCGAATGCTGGACCGTGCTCGGGGCCTGGGCCGAACAGACCTCGCGCATTCAGATCGGCGTGCTGGTCACCTGCAATTCCTACCGAAATCCCGAACTGCTGGCCGACATGGCCCGGACCGTCGACCACATCTGCGGCGGCCGGCTCGTGCTGGGGATCGGCTCGGGCTGGCAGCAGAAGGACTACGACGAATACGGCTATGAGTTCGGCACCGCCGGCAGCCGTCTGGACGATCTCGCCGGCGCGCTTCCCAGGATCAAGGCGCGGCTGGCCAAGCTGAATCCGCTGCCGACCCGCGACATCCCGATCCTGATCGGTGGCGGCGGCGAGCGGAAGACGCTGCGGCTGGTCGCCGAGTACGCCGACATGTGGCACAGCTTCACCTCCGCCGACGAGTTCCCGGCGAAGTCCGATGTCTTGACCCGGCACTGCGCCGACGTCGGCCGCGACCCGGCCAGCATCGAACGCTCGGCCGCCGTTCAGGTCCGCGGCGCGCTGGTCGAGAATGCCGAAAGGCTCGTCGACCTCGGCGTGACGCTGCTGACGGTGGGGTGTGACGGTCCGGATTACGACCTAAGCGCGGCGGAAGCGCTGTGCCGGTGGCGCGATGGTCGTTAAGGCCTTTCGCCGCAAGATTCCTCCGTCAAACGCCGGAAAATACGAGCCAACTCGTGAGAAACTTCTCGCGCTAGTTGGCCGAACCGGGTTTGAAAGAGACTCAACAACGCATGCCGAAGAAATACGGGGTCAAAGAAAAGGACCTGGTTGTTTCGCACATCCTGCACCTCTTGCTGACGGGAAAGCTGCGCAGCGGCGACCGCGTCGATCGCAATGAGATCGCGCTGGGCCTGGGCGTGAGCCGCGTTCCCATTCAAGAGGCGTTGGTGCAACTCGAACACGACGGCATTGTCTCCACCCGCTACCACCGGGGGGCGTTCGTGGAGCGGTTCGACGAAGCGACCGTCCTCGAGCATCACGAACTCGAGGGCCTGCTCAACGGCATCGCCTCCGCGCGAGCGGCCACGAGTCCGACTCCGCGGATCCTGGGTCAGCTGGACGCGTTGATGCGATCGCTGCGCGCCGCCAAGGATTCGCGGGCCTTCTGCGACATCGCGGCGGAATACCGGCGCACGATCAACGACGAATACGCCGGGCCGCGGTTACACGCCACGATCCGCGCCTCGCAGAACCTGGTGCCCCGGGTGTTCTGGCTGATCTATCAAGGCAGCCGGGAAGAGATCCTCCCGTTTTATGAAGAGGAGACGTCGGCGATCAACCGGCGCGACCCCGAGGCCGCCCGGGCCGCGTGCGTCGGCCGCTCCTATCTGATGGCACAGACCATGCTGGCCGAACTTTCCCGGCGCCGGGTGTTCACCGCACCCGACGACATGGATCCGGTGGTGCCGGAACCGCTCGAAGTGCTCGCCGACGCCGAAGCCGTGGGCGTCGAGCCACTCGCGATCTAGAGGGGACGCTCCCCCGACGAAGCCGCCGTCGGGTCGATACGGTGGCAGGGATGAATGCCCGCGCGTTCCGAAGCACCCAGCGCCGCGGAAGGCTGTTCGGACTGGCCGCGACGATGCTGTTGGTGTGCGGCATGGCATTAGGCGGCCCGGCCACCCCCGCGGCTGCCGATTGGAACCAGTGCGCGCCCTCCGGCGTGGAGAGCGCCAGGGCCCTGCCCAAAGATCTGACCGAGAGTCAGCCCACCCCCCAGGAGGACCGGGACACGACCAACTCCGTCGAGCCGCTCAGCTCCGTCGACGTCGGCGCGCTCGGCCTCGGCACACCGGGCGTGCTGACGGTGGGCACCCTGTCGGACGCCCCGCCCAACATCTGCATCAATCCGACCGGTGAATTCAGCGGCTTCGACAACTTGCTCCTGCGCGCCATCGCCGACAAGCTGCATCTGCAGCTCCGCTTCGTCAGCACGGACTTCTCCGCCCTGCTGGCTCAGGTGGCGTCCCGGCGTTTCGACGTCGGCTCGGCATCGGTGAAGGCGACCGACCAGCGCCGCCGGACCGTAGCGTTCACCAACGGCTACGACTTCGGCTTCTACTCCCTCGTGGTGCCCCCCGGCTCGCCGATCCACAAGTTCAGCGACCTGGCGGCCGGTCAGCGCATCGGCGTGGTCCAGGGCACCGTCGAGGAGTCGTATGTCGTGGACACCCTGCATCTGCAACCGGTGAAGTACCCCGGCTTCGCCACCCTGTATGCCAGTCTCAAGACCCGTCAGATCGATGCGTGGGTGGCGCCCGGAACCCTCGCCTCGACCGTCATCCGCCCGGGCGATCCGGCCGTCACGGTCGCGAACACTTTCAGCCCAGGCAATTTCGTGGCCTACGCGGTCGCGAAAGAGAACAAGCCGCTGATCGACGCGCTGAATTCCGGACTGGATGCGGTGATCGCCGATGGCACCTGGGCCAAGCTGTACTGCCAATGGGTACCGCGGACGCTGCCGCCCGGGTGGAAACCCGGATCGAAAGCCGCGCCCGCCCCGAACCTGCCCGACTTCGCGGCGATCGCCGCGAGCCAGCACCGCACCGCGACGGGACCGGCTGCACCCAAATCGACCCTGGCGCAGTTGCGCGATTCGTTCTTCGACTGGGAGATGTACCGACGAGCCATCCCGGTTCTGCTCACGACCGGGCTGCCCAACACGCTCATCCTGACCAACAGCGCCATCGTGATCGGCCTCGCTCTCGGGATGGTGCTGGCCATGGCGGGCATCTCGCACCGGCGCTGGCTGCGCTGGCCGGCGCGGGTGTACACCGATATCTTCCGGGGCCTGCCCGAAGTGGTGATCATCCTGCTGATCGGAATGGGGGTCGGGCCGTTGGTCGGCGGGCTGACCAACAAGAATCCCTATCCCCTGGGAATTGCGGCATTGGGATTGATGGCCGCCGCCTATATCGGTGAAATCCTGCGCTCCGGAATCCAAAGCGTGGACCCTGGCCAGTTGGAGGCCGCCAGGGCGCTGGGCTTCAGCTATACGACCGCGATGCGGCTCGTGGTGGTGCCACAGGGAATACGGCGGGTGCTGCCCGCACTGGTCAATCAATTCATCGGGCTGCTGAAGGCCTCCGCGTTGGTGTACTTCCTCGGCCTGATCGCCGACCAGCGCGAGCTTTTCCAGGTGGGCCGCGATTTGAATGCCCAGACGGGGAGCCTGTCGCCGTTGGTGGCCGCGGGCCTCTTCTATTTGATATTGACCATTCCGTTAACGCATCTGGTGAATTACATCGACGCGCGTCTGCGCCGCGGGCGGCGCGCCCCCGATCCGGACGACACTCCGGGCATGCTCACCACGACGTTCGGCCAGGAGATCACGTGAACATGGGCCGCGCGCCGGTCTCCCTGTCCGCCAAAGACATTCATCAGACCCTAGGCGGCAACAAGGTGCTGCGCGGTGTGGATTTCGAGGCCCCTGCGGGCACCACCGTCGCCGTCATCGGTCCGTCCGGATCGGGCAAGTCGACGCTGCTGCGGACCTTGAACCGGCTGCACGAACCGGACAGCGGCGACATCCTGCTGGACGGCCGGTCGGTATTGCGCGACGATCCCAACAAGCTCCGCCAGCGCATCGGCATGGTGTTCCAGCATTTCAACCTCTTCCCGCACCTGAGTGTCCTGAAGAACGTTGCGATGGCGCCCCGCAAGTTGCACCGCCTGCCCGCCGACGAAGCCCGCCACTTGGCCCTGGCCCAATTGGAGCGAGTTGGCCTGAAGCACAAGGCCGATGCGCGGCCGGGCATGTTGTCCGGCGGCCAGCAGCAACGGGTCGCGATCGCCCGCGCATTAGCCATGTCGCCACAAGTGATGTTCTTCGACGAGGCCACTTCCGCGCTGGATCCCGAAATGGTGAAAGGGATTCTGCAACTCATCGCCGACCTCGGCGCCGACGGCATGACGATGATCGTGGTCACCCACGAAATGGGCTTCGCCCGCTCGGCATCCGACACGGTCGTCTTCATGGATAGGGGCAAGGTCGTGGAATCCGGTCCCCCGGAGCAGATTTTCGAGGCCGCGCGGACCGAACGTTTACAGCGATTCTTGTCCCAAGTACTTTGACCGTCCCCTCGGTTCTAATTAGTAGGCTTAGCTAGCTTGTCCCCGCCTGATATCGCGTTAGACTCCCCGTTTATGGCGGACAGCGAATCCACCGCGGCCGATGTGACCGAGCTTGCGGAAGGTTTGCACCGTGCGCTGTCCAAATTGTTTTCGATTCTGCGTCGTGGGGACCCGAGCGGCGCTGCCGCGGGAGAACTGACACTGGCGCAACTGTCGATCCTGGTCACCTTGCTGGATCAGGGGCCGATTCGGATGACCGACCTGGCGGCCCATGAACGGGTGCGGACTCCCACCACGACGGTGGCGATCCGCCGGCTGGAGAAGCTCGGTCTGGTGAAACGCTCGCGCGACCCGTCCGACCTGCGTGCGGTGCTGGTCGACATCACTCCGCGCGGACGGGCGGTGCATGGCGAATCCCTGGCCAACCGGCGCGCATCCCTGGCGGCGATGCTCAGTCAGCTCCCCCCGGCCGTCTGGGGGAGTGGCCACCACATTGGCTACCGCGGCAGCGACCGTCTCTGGCTTGAGAAACTTAGCGGCGTCGTACGCGCCGCCCTCGAATGCGACGAGTTCGCGCTGCATTTCGGTGTCTGTGCGGCCGGGATAGACCGTGGTCACCCGCAGCTGCGGTTCGTCGGCCCGCAGTGAGTCGGCGAAGGCGCGCAACGCGAACTTGCTCGCCGAGTAGGAGGCCATCCCGGGCGAAACGTTGCGTCCCGCACCCGAATTGATGAAGATCACCTGTCCGCGGGCGCTCCGCAGGGCCGGCAGCAGCACCAGCGTAAGTTCCACCGGTCCAAGCACATTGACGGCGAAGGTGGCACGCCACTCATCCACGTTGGACTCCGCGACGTGACCGGGGAAGGACACGCCTGCGTTGTGCACCAGCACGTCGAGTTCATCCACGATCTCGCAGGTGGCCTCGATCTCGGAGGGGTCGGTCAGGTCCAGCGGGAAGGTCGTCGCGTCGAGCCGCTCCGCCACGGCGTCCAGCCGGTCGGACGGCCGACCGGCAAGCAGCAGGGTGTGGGTGGGGGCCAGCGCCGTGGCGATCGCGGCACCGATGCCGCCGCCTGCGCCTGTGATGAGTGCAGTGGGCATGCAAGATAGTCTACGGGTGCCAGGAAATCCGTTGTCTGGCAGGTGTTTTCACGCCTCTTTGGCTGCCGCGGGTTCGCCGGCGGGCCCCGGGGCCGGCTCGCCGCAGGCCAGCCGCTCCAGCGGAGCCAGCGCTTGCATCAGGGTGCCCAGATCGGCCGGGGGGAGCTGACTGAGCATCGCCGCCAGGGATGCGCGCCGGTTGGCCAGGGATTCGCCATGCACCGCCCGT
>NZ_LZJB01000230.1:0-19339 GCF_001666895.1 Mycobacterium sp. E3298 | reverse complement strand
TCGCCGGGTCCGACTCGGGGGGCGGCGCCGGCATCCAGGCCGACATGCGCACCATGGCGCTACTCGGCGTGCACGCCTGCGTCGCGGTCTCCGCCGTCACCGTGCAGAACACGTTGGGCGTCAAGGGCTTTCACGAGGTGCCCGACGATGTCGTGGCCGCCCAGATCGAGGCGGTGGTGACCGACATCGGCGTGCAGGCCGCCAAGACCGGGATGCTGGCGTCGTCAACCATCATCGGCGCGGTGGCCGCCGCCTGGCGCCGGCTGGGTCTGACGGTCCCGCTCGTCGTCGATCCGGTGTGCGCGTCGATGCACGGCGACGCGTTGCTGGCTGCGTCGGCGCTGGATTCGCTTCGCGACCAATTGTTTCCGCTGGCCACGCTGGTGACGCCGAACCTCGACGAGGTGCGGCTGCTGGTGGGCGTCGACGTCGTGGATGTGGGGTCTCAGCGCGAGGCGGCCAAGGCCCTGCACGCGCTGGGGCCGCGGTGGGCACTGGTCAAGGGCGGCCACCTGCGGTCGTCGGATCGCAGCTGTGACCTGCTCTACGACGGTGCGTCCTGGTATGAGTTCGACGCCGAGCGGCTGCCCGGCGGCAACGACCACGGCGGCGGCGACACGCTGGCCACCGCGATCGCGTGCGCGCTGGCGCACGGCTATTCCGTGCCCGACGCGGTCGGGTTCGGGAAGCGGTGGGTCACCGAGTGCCTGCGCGCCTCCTATCCGTTGGGCCATGGACACGGGCCCGTCTCACCACTGTTTCGGTTGTCATGAACCTGGACCGGATCGCCGGTGTGGCGCACGAACCCGATCGGCCCGCCGCGGGTGTGGTGGTACTGACCCACGGCGCGGGTGGCAACCGGGATTCGCCGCTGCTGCAACAGGTTTGCGAGGAGTGGGCGCGGCGCGGCTGGCTCGCGGTTCGGTACAACCTGCCCTACCGGCGACGCCGCCCCAGCGGACCGCCGTCCGGCTCGGCGGCCGCCGACCGCGCCGGAATCGTCGAGGCGATCACGCTGTGCCGCGACCTCGCCGAGGGTCCGCTGATCGCAGGCGGACATTCCTATGGCGGCCGGCAGACGTCCATGGTGGTGGCCGACCGGGAGGCTTCCGTGGACCTGTTGACGCTGTTCTCGTACCCGGTGCATCCGCCGGGAAAGCCGGAGCGAGCGCGCACCGAGCACCTACCCGACATCAGGGTGCCGACCGTCTTCACGCACGGGACGTCGGACCCCTTCGGCACGCCCGAGGAGCTGCGCGCCGCCGCCGCACTGGTCACCGGCACCACGGCGGTCGTCGAGATCGCCGGCGCCCGGCACGATCTGCGGTCCAAGACGCTGAACGTGGCGGCGCTGGCGGTCGAGGCCGCCCTCCAGTTGCTCGGGCGGAATTAGACAGCCTGGGCTGATCAGTCTAGACTGGCGTTGTGGACGGCATCGCTGAGTCCGCGGCCGCGGCGGCCCGCGACCTGCGGGTGGTGTTCAGCCGGCTGCGGCGTCAGTTGAGGGAACTCGCCACCGACGACGACCTGACTCCCTCGCAGACCGCGGTGCTGAACCGGCTCTGGAAAGAGGGGGCCTCATCGGCGAGTGTCCTGGCTGCGGCCGAACGGGTGCGTCCACAATCCATGGCCACGATAGTGGCCGCACTCGAGCAGCGGGGGCTCATCGAGCGCACGCCCGACCCGGAAGACGGCCGGCGGCAACTGATTTCGTTGACCGCAACGGGCCGGCGACGCGCGGAGAGCAACCGACAGGTCCGCGAGGAGTGGCTGGCGCGCGCCATCCACGAGCAGTATTCCGAACGCGAGCGTCGCGTCATCCTCGATGCGCTGACGCTGCTCGAGCGCTTGACCGAGTAATGAAAGGGCAAGGGCTGCCATGCAATTAGGTGTGCACTTCATCGATTTCCTGCCCGGCGACCCAGCGGCGCTGGGTCCGACGCTGGCCGATGCGGCCAAGGCCGCCGAACAGGGCGGCGCAACGCTGTTCACGCTGGCGGATCATTTCTTTCAGATGGAGGCGATGGGACGGGCGGAGGACCCGTTCCTCGAGGGCTACACGTCACTGGGCTTCCTGGCCGGACAGACGACCAAGATCGACCTGAGCCTGCTTGTCACCGGCGTCACGTATCGATACCCGGGAATGCTGGCCAAGGCGGTCACCACGCTTGACGTGCTGTCGCAGGGCCGCTCGGCGCTGGGGCTCGGCGCGGCCTGGTACGACCGCGAGCACCTCGCCCTCGGCTTCCCCTATCCGCCGGTGAGCCGGCGTTTCGAGATGCTCGAAGAGACGCTGCAGATCTGCCGTCAGATGTGGAGCGAGGACAACGGGCCCTACCGGGGCAAGCACTACCAGTTGGCCGAGACAATCTGTGAGCCGCAACCGATTCGGCGACCGCCGATCCTGATTGGCGGCGACGGCGAAAAGAAGACGCTACGGCTGGTCGCGCAGTACGCCGACATCTGGAACAGCACCGTGACCGATCCCGACGAGCTCGAGCACAAGATCGAGGTGCTGCACCGCCACTGCGAAACCGTCGGGCGGGACCCGGGCGAGATCCGAAAGACGGTGGGCCTCTTCGTGAATCCGTTCGACGACCTCGACGGGTACTTCTGGACCGTCGAGCGCTTCGCCGAACTGGGCGTCGAGATGGTCAACGCCGGCCCATTCCCCGGCAACCCCGATCCCGTCGGCTTCATCCGGCGACTCGGCGACGACGTCATTCCCAGGCTCGTCGAGATCGGTTGACTCCGACGGCCTTCCGGTCAACCCGGATAGCGGGAGTAGCAGGCGTCCATGTTGCCGGTCACGCCGCCGCGGAACGCCGCTATCCGGGTGAAACCGGCGGGCACGCTGGTGCCGTCGGCGTCGCTGGCGACGAGATGGTTGGTGAGCAACCCGGCCACCGCCTCGTCGAGATCACCGGCCGTCAGCAACAACTGCTTCTGCGACGACAGCTCGATGGGTTCGGCCATCTTGCGGTGCACCACGCCGGTCAGGCACGCCGTGCGCAGCGCGGTCCACGGGCTCTGCATGGCCAGCCCGCGTTCGTGCTGCACGGCGAGCGCGTACCGCGACATCACGACCGATAGGGCGGTGTCGTCGCCCTGCGGCAGGGTCTGCTCGTTCTCGTCGGCGACCTTGCCCATCGCCGCGAGCTTTGGCAGGTCGACCACGATCGTGTTGGTGGACGGGCAATAGGAAGCCGGCGGGCTGGATTTGGCGTCGGGGCAATCGGCAGCCTGGTAAGACAGCGCCGGCGGGCTCTTCGGGGAGAAGATCTTTCCCAGCAGTTCCATCAACGTCGACAGGGTGTCCTGGTCGATCGGGACCTCACCGGTCTCGGGGTTTCCGGTGCTGCTGTCGACGCGCAGAGCGTTGGGCAGATCGCCGCGGCGCTGCTCGATCTCCTTCTTGTCTATCCCCGCGCAGGCCGATGCCCCGTTGATGAAACCCATTTGGAAGGCGCTGATTCGGTCCAGGGCGGATCCGTGTTCGTCGTCGTTCTCGCTCTCGCTGTCGATCACGGGGTCGCGGGTCGTGATGATCCCGGCCAGCACATGGTCGAGCCCGTCGGCGGTGCTGAGCGTGAACCGCGGCGACTTGCCGTCGGCGACCCAGAACAGGTAGACGCCAGCGAAGCAGTCGGCCTGCTGCTCGTGCACGATCGTGGGGTCGCGTTTGGTCACCAGATGCGCCATGTTCTGCAGGGCATGGCCGAATTCGTGGGCCAGTACGCCGTTGACCGACATGTCGCCGAAGTACCGTTGGGCGACCGGCATGAACACCCCGCGGTCCCAGGCGATCAGGTTGCAGCGCGACGTGTAGAAGGCGTTGACGAGCTTGTAGGTGTCGTTGTGGCAAACGATCGGGCTGGACGGATCCTTCGAGTTGTAGGACACCATCTTTCCGACGGGAACGAAGCTTCCCTTCAGGGACTGCCCGTACACCGACTTCCAGTAGTCCTCGATATCGTTGACCGACAGCAACGACAACTTATCGATCGCGCCGTCGTCCGTGTTGACCACGGTGCCGGTTGCGGCGGGTGCGTTCGAGCGGATGCCGCTGGGGCCGTTGGTCGCGGGCAAGCCGCCCACCCGGAACGGATCGTTGAGCATCGAGAGCGCCCGCCCGTCGACGAAGGATGCACACCCCGCCACCACGATTGCCGCCGCCGCGCAGCTCAACGCCGCCCTCAGCAAGGCGGCCGCCCTGCGCGGACGGCCACCGGCCTGCTGACGTCGATTGCGCGCACGGCTCTTCATACCAACCTCATCCCGACCGGCTACAGGGCAGACCAAAGCGTCTCATTCTAGAGCGGTTGGCTAACCATGACAGCCCGAATGAAAACACCGTCGAACGCCCGCGCCGGCCGCGTGGGCGCGCGATTGCGGGCGGCTTACCGGTGGTCGAACGAGAAGCGCCGGGTGGGTTGTCCGATGGCAATAGCGAACTCGGCGGCGCCGTTTGAGGCGTGTTGCCCGCTAGGGGCGCGGCGCCGTCGGTGCCGGCGTCTGCTGAGGCCCCACCGGGCCCCCGGGTCCCATCCCGCCGGGTCCCATCCCGCCGGGCCCCATCATGCCGCCGGGTCCGATCATGCCGGGCCCCATCATGCCGCCGGGCTGCATCATCGGGCAGGTGCCGGCACGGCCGCCGCCATAGCCGTGGCGCCAGCCGTAGTGGTCACCCGAGGACCAGCCCAAGAACAGCCCCGTGAAGAAGATGACCGCGACGACGAACACCACACCGGCGACGATGACCACCCATGCGGCCACGTGGCCCAGCCGACTGCGCGCGTACGGCCCGTCCCCGTGGTTGCCGGTCACGGGCCCAACGCTGGATTCAGGAGTTTCAGTCATGCCCAGGACGATGTCACACATATACCCACCGGGGGTAGGGACCATTGGCCCTAGTACGGGATTCGCGGGTCTGGTCAGATTGCCTAAATTGCGTGGAGGAGTCTGTCCCGAAGGAACGTGACGATGGCCAATTTGACACGGCGCGCGGCGCTTGCCGCGTTCGGTGCGCTGGGTGCGGGCGGCGTGCTGGGTCTGCGCTACGCGCGTCGCGGCATCTGGCCCGCAGGAGTCCGCCTCACCGACTGCGGCGGCTTCATGGGCGCCGGTCACATGGACATGAACCGCTACATGGACATGTTCATGCGGCACAGCGAAATCAGCCGGGTGGTCGAGGACATTCCCGGCGGCGTGCGCACCACCACCGAATCGACGTCCCCGGATCTGACCGCCCAACTCCAGGCGCACGTCTCGAGCATGTACGCCCACCTGGATCAGGGAACCGAAGTCAGCTGCATGAGCCAAACCCTGCCGACGCTATTCCGTCGTGCCGGCGGCTACCGGCGGCAGCTGACGTTCACCCCAGGGGGCGTGATCGCCGAGGAGACCGCCGACGACCCTGCCCTCACCGACGTCATCCGAGCGCACGCGCGCGAAGTCACCGGCTTCGTGGAGCAGGGCATGCCGGCCATGATGCAGCAGATGATGGGTCGCGGCGGGATGGGCTGCGGACGAATGATGAACCCGCACATGCCTTGACGGCGCAGGCCCTAGAAGGGCGGTGGATCCTCTGGGGGCGCGGGGCCGGCGGGTATCGAACTGGCCGGCGCCACGGGGTGGGCGGCCAGCCGGGCTTGGCGGTTGCGGTGCCGTTCGGTGGCGATGCGCTGGGCCCGGTTTTGGGCACGGGTGCGGGTGCGCAGCGGCATCATCGCGGTGCGCTCACCACACCGCTCGACGGGTGTGGGGGCCGGGGCGTCACCGGTGGGCACGCACAGGCTGGGGAACAGCAGCGCGCTGCCCGGGGTGGTGACGTAGGTATGTCCGTCGGGCAGCCGCCAGATCAGGGTGCCGTCCTCCAGTTGTTCGTCGCGCCAGCCCCAAAAAGTTTTCAGCAAATGATGTTGGCGGCAAAGGCATTTGAGGTTCGACGGGTGCGTCGCACCGCCCTCGGAGTACGGGATCGTGTGGTCGATGTCGCAGTCGACGGCCGGGCGGTCACAACCCGGGGCCCGACACGTCAGGTCCCGGCACCGCACGAAATCGGCCAGCCTCCTGGACGGGGTGTAGCGCGGCTCGGCCTCGGCCGGGGCGCCCAGGGGCACCAGCTTGGCCGAGCCGGCCAGCTCGGCCACGACCTCGGCGGTGATCAGCGCGTCCGCGCCCACCTCCGACGCCGGAGCCGACCCGGCGCCCTCGACGCTGGCCTGCTCGGCGATCACGTGAATGACGACCGGCGTTGCGCCAGGCCGCTTTCCGGCAGTGCAGTCGGGGCGACCGCAGCGGCAGCCCAGCCGATCCGCGCCGGCGGCAAGCACCCCAAGCGCGTCGGCGCGCCGCTGATCTGCGCTGCGCGGGTCGTGCTCACACACCGTGGCCGCCAACGCATCCAGCCGCCGATCCAGCGCGTGGGCGTCGGGACTGAACAAGCTGCCGTGGATTTCGGACATGCCGCCCTCGAGATCCTCGACCCCGACCCAGCGCTCGGCCTGCGACTGGTCGCGGCGGCGCACCGCATCGACGTCGGCCTTCGCCACGATCTTGTCCACCTGGCCGGCCAACCGGCCCCGGGTCATGGAGGGCCACCTCGCCGCACGCATCGCCAGCTCGGCATCCACGGCGGCCAACACGGCGGCGTCTGTGATCAGATCGGTGCGGTACACGATCGTCTGGAACAACCGATAGCTGATGTCGCCCGCGCGGAACACCTCGGCCACCTGCGGCAGCCGCTCACGCATCGCGAGCGCATACCGCATGAAGCTGCCGGCCATCGCCAGGCTCACCCGAAACGCCGCGGCCACCTCGGCCCCCACCGCCGCCCAGGTGTCCACCGCCCAATCCGACTCCTCACCGCGCTGGGCGCGGCGCAGCTCGAACAACTCCCCGATGGCGTCCAGCCGGTCCGCGACCATCCGCGCCTCCAGCCGCCACGAGGAGCACATCCGTTCCACCAGCGCGCGGGATCGCTCACACCGGGGAGGCTCCCAGTACTCGTGTAGCCGTCTATCGAACATGTGTTCGAGTGTAGCGCGGCCCCCCGACAAGGCGCCGAGCAGCGGTTATGGCACCCGGGTCCGATGCCGCTTGTCGTGCGGTGGCACGCCGTTGACGCCGCCGATGGATTCCGCATAGCTGCCTACGGCGTATCCGACGCCAGACCCCATGATGGCCAGGGCGTCCCGGTTGACGGTGTCGACGGTTTCGCGGGGGCCTTGGTAGTTGGGGTCGAACGGGGCCCCGGCCTGCCCACCCCACAGCCGGGCCTGCACGGTGGTCTTCGGTTGCGAGGCCCCGGCCGTCATGCCGCCGATCGGCACGCCCGCGACCATGAAGGGGTGGTAGTCGGCGAGCGTGTTCAGCGGCATGTCCGCGGGCCGCTTCCCGGCCAGGTTCAGGTAACCGGCCAGGGTGCGCTCGATGCCGGCCGACCCGTCGGGGACGTCCGCGTAAGTCACCCCGGGCGACGGCGGACCGGACTGATCGCCGTCTTCGGTGAAGAAGCCGGCGTTGGGAGAACCCAGCGTGGTGAAGTTGAGGTACATCGCGATGTCGTTGAGCTGATCGCTGTTCATGCCGAACACGTAGTCCATGACGCCGTTGAGCCCGTCCTCGTCGGCGCCCCAGAACGCGAACCGCACTGCGTTGTTCACGGGCGCCAGGGGGCCCAGCTGCAGCGCCGTCTCCAGCACCGCGGCCACCCCGGTTCCGTCGTCGTTGATGCCAGGGCCGCCGCGGGGGCTGTCGAGGTGCGCGCCCACCACGATCACGTCGTGCGGCGAGCCGGTCTTGGTCTGCGCCAGCACGTTCCGTGACGTGATCTTGACGTTTTGGGCGTCCAGCACCAGGCGGATTGGCGCGGTCGCGCCGGAGAGCGCGGTGGCGGTGGCCGGGTTGGCGACCGCGACGGGGACGGTCAGCTGCTTGAAGTAGCCGGGAGCGAACAGGGTGGGCGGGGCGCCCTGGCCGGCGGGCGCACTGAGCACGACGAGCGCCGCCGCACCCTTGGACACCGCGCTGTTCTGCTTGTCGACCACCGAACAACGTGTGTCGTCTACGACGGCGATCGACCCCTTGGGCAGCACGGCCGGATAATCGCCCGCCGCGCAGCCCGACGGCTGGGTGGGCCGGACCGGCTGCCCGGTGAGTCCGCCGGGCGGCGTCTGGACCAGCAGCGAGGCCTGGTCAACGGTGTAGCTGCGGCCGGCCACCGTCATCGACGGCCTGCCCGGGGAAACGGTGTAGAGCCGGTCGAACTGCGGCGTCAGCACCTCGAAACCTTTGTCACGCAACGCTTTAGCGATGTAGTCGACGCTGGCGTCGTAACCCGGCGTGCCGTCGGCCCGGTTGCCCTTGTTCGCATTGGCGATGTTCTGCAGCGCGCGCAGGTGGGTGAACATCGCCTCGGTGGTCACCTTGCCTGCCAGGCCGTGCGCCAGATCCGGTGCGGCAGTCGGGGATCCCGGCCGCGCCGATGTGCACGACGCCAGCAACAAGGTCACCAGCAGCATTGCCGCGCGCAGCCGACGGGTCATGGCTTGGTTAGCACGTGACGCGTGCGGTCCTCCATCGTGGGCACCCCGTTGTGGCCGCCGAGGTCCTGCGCGTACAGGCCCACCGCGTAGGCGACGCCACCGCCGTTGATGCCCAGAGCGGTCCGGTCGATGTGCTCGAGGGTATCCGTCTTCTGGTGATAGTTGGGGTCGAAGGGCTGGTCCGCGGTCCCGCCCCACAGCTTTGCCTGATCCGCGGACATCTTCACCTCGGCGCCGGAGAACAGGCCGCCGGCGGGGATGCCCGCCAGGGTGAATCCGTCGTAATCGGAACGGCCGTCGAACGAGGTGTCCTGCGCGGTCTTCCCGGCGGACTTCAGGTAGGCGACCAGGGTGCGTTCGATGCCGGCCGACCCCTCCGGCACCACCGGCTGGCCGCGAGCGTCCGCGGGCAGCGACTGGTCACCGTCATAGGTGAAGTAGCCGGGGTTCGGCGACGCGAGCATGTCGAAGTTCAGATACAGCGCAATGCTTTTGAGCCCGGTCAAGTCAAGCGACTCGACGTAGTTGCGCGAACCGATCAGCCCGAGTTCCTCCGCGCCCCAGAAGCCGAACCGCACCGCGTTACGTACCGGTGGCGAATTGCCCAGCCGCAGAGCGGTTTCCAATATCGCGGCCACGCCTGAACCGTTGTCGTTGATGCCCGGGCCTTCCGGCACGCTGTCCAAATGGGCGCCGGCCATCACGACATTGGTGGTCGAGCCGGTCTTGGTCTGGGCGATCACGTTGCGCGCCTTGAAACTCTGGACGCTCGCGTTCAGCTTGATGGTGACGCCCCCCGGCTGGGTGCGCAATTGCACGCCAACCGACTTGGTGACGCTTACCACCGGGATCTTGACGTTGGTGTCCGGGCCCAGCGTGCCACCCATCTGTTGCTCGTCGACGTTGTCGGCGACGATCATCGCGACCGCTCCGCGCTGCGCCGCGGCGTCTTCCTTCTGAGCGAAGGGGCAACCGCCCCGGTCCACCAGGACGACGGCTCCCTGAACCGGCAGGCTGCCGTAATCCGGAGGTGCGCAGCCGGGGCCGTTGCTGGCGGGCACGGCCACCAGCGGACCGCTCACTCCTCCCGGCGGGGTGCCGAGGCTGAAGTCCAGCGCGTGCGCCTCCACCGGCTTACCGCCGACGGTCACCTCCGGCTTGTCGCCGTGGAACACCCGCGCCGAGAACTCGGGGGTCTGCACGTCGAAACCGCTGCCGCGCAACGTGTTAACCACGTAGTCGACGCTGGCCTCGTAACCCGGGGTACCCACCGCCCGGGTACCGTTGTTGGCGTTGGCAATGTCCTGGAGCTTTGCCAGGTGCGCCATCATCGCGTCGCTCGTGACTTTGTCGTGCAGGGCGCTGGCGAACCGGGCCGCCGCGGCGGGGTCGCCCGTTGCCTGTTGCGAGTTTGCCGACTTGTGGAAGCAGCCGGTCGAGAATGCGGTCAGGGCGACCACGACGAGCGCCGCAGGTACCGTCGCGAATTTGTTCACCATCGCGCCCCAGGTTAGACCGCGGTGCCACCGGCCGGGATCAGGACACGGCGGTATCAGACGTACAGGGCGTTGAACGGTGCAAAGGGGATGTTGCGCACCACAAACCACGCCCCGACCAACACCATGGCCACCACGGCGGACCAGCGAGTGTGTTGCCAGCTGCGGATCCGCCTGCCCGCGAGCCGCCCGTAGGTCCAGGCGAGGTACGCCCACACCAAGAGCACGACAGCCGCCAGGCCCAAGGCGTTGAACCTGGCGGCCGCCGTGATGTTGCCGTGCATCAGGGAGTACAGCATGCGCAAGCTGCCGCATCCCGGACAGTCGATACCCAACAGCGCCTTGGTGGGACACACCGGCAGCGGACCGTTGGGAGTGGTCGGGTCACCCGCCCAGATGGCGGCGCACATCAGCGTCGCGGACGCGGCCACCAGCAGTGGCGCGCCCACACTCGACGGCGCCGACCCTTGGCGGGTCACCATGGTCGCGAACCGGGCTTAGAACATCGCGGCAAGTGCCGCATTGGTGTTCGTGTTCAGCGCGCCGACCGCCATCAGGATGCCGTAGATGATGCCCACGACGACGCCGATGACCGCCGACCAGATCACCCACTTCTTGGCGCTGTCGGCGGACGCCTGCGCCTCGGCGTAACGGCCCTGCGCCCAGAGCCCGTTGACCTGGCTGGATTTGACGATGGCCACGATCCCGAACGGAAGACAGCAGAACAGCGTCACCAGGATGGACCACACCAAATAGTTATTCGGCGCTTGCCCGGCGGGCTGCTGCGGCGGGTAACCAGGCGGCGGAGGGGGCGGTGCCGGTGGCTGTGTCATGGATTCTCCAGTCCCGAGAAGTTAGCTGGCGTGAAACGGTGCTAACCATACCCGAGCACAGTCGCGGCGGCACCAGCAATTTGAAAATCCCCTTTCGACCCGCCGCGGAACGTCGCGGCGGTCGCGCGGCGTTCAACCGCCGTTCTCCTGCCCGCCCCTCCCGCCGCCCAGCGCCGATGGCAAGGCACCATACGAAAGGGACTGAGCGGCATCGGCTTTCGGACTAGCCGGCATGCGGCCCCGCCGTGCCGCGTCACCGAAAAGGATGCCCAGACAGACAATTGCCAGCGGAATGTGTTGCTTTGTCACGACATAGCCCTACGATCCCTACTTAGCGGAAGCATGTTTCTCCGGTGAGCGACGCCGGCTCGACAACCGCCGAGGAGTCGTGGGATGTCCTATCTCAGCAACGCGTTGCGGGCCGTCGCGGCCGCGGCGCTCGCTGGCGGCGCCGCCTTCGCCGGCACGGCAACCGCCACCGCGGATCCCGCGAACACCGGTAACGCGTCGGACGTCAACACGCTTGCGGCATCGCTGTCAAAGGGCTACGGCCTGAACAACTGCACGGCCCAGAGCATCACCACCGGCGAACTGGCGTCGTTGGCGTGCGGGCAGAACCCCGACCCGAGCGGCCCGGTCCAGGCCAAGTACATCCTGTTCAACAACGGCGAAAACCTGGTCGGCTCGTTCAAGGCCAGCATCAAGGACGACGCCCTGAGCACGTGCGGCGACAGCGGCCAGTCGCCCACCAGCTGGCACCAGGGGAGCAACGGCAATGCGGGTCAGGTGGCCTGCGGGACATACCAGAACGCCGCCGAGATCATCTGGACCACCGATGCCAAGAACACATTGAGCTATATCCGCGGGCCGAACACCGACGCCGCGGCGCTGTACCAGTGGTGGCGGGCCAACGGCTGAACTTCTGTTGGGGGGCAACAGTTTTCTGCATCACCCATCCAACAACCGCAGGGAGGCAACGAAAATGTCACATCTCACCACCGCGCTGCGAGCCGCGTCGGCCGCAGCTTTCACCGGATGTCTGGCTTTCGCCGGTAGCGCCATCGCGGTGGCGGAACCCAACACGGGCAGCGCCGCCGACATGAACACGCTGGCCGCCAACCTCTCGAAGGGCTACGGCCTCAACAACTGCAAGCCGCAGGAGCTGACCGAATCCGGCGAACTGGCCGAACTCCTGTGCGGGCAGAGCCCCGACCCCAGCGGACCCGGCTCCGGCGTCTACGCCCTGTTCTCCAACGGCACCAACCTGGGCGCCGCGTTCAGTTCCACCATCAAGGACGTGTCCCTGGCCGCGTGCGGGGACGCCGGGCAGTCACCGGGCACCTGGAAGCAGAACGGCCAGACGGGCGGCCAGATCGCCTGCGGCACCTACAAGAACTACGCGACGCTCACCTGGACCACCGACGCCAAGAACGTGTTGGGCCACCTCACCGCGGCCAACTCCGACGTCAACGCCCTCTACCAGTGGTGGCGCACGAACGGCTGACCCGTCACAACAGCGCCGACACCAGCTCGGCGACGGCGCGCATCCCGGCCGCGTTCGGGTGCAACGGCGCCGCTCGGCCCGGCAGCGGCACACCGGGTCTCGTGGTCCAAGGGTCACCCGACCACGCGTGATGTTCGCGGCTGGCCGCGGCGGCCCCGACGATCTCGCAGCCGGTCGCGATCGCCGCGTCGGCGGTGAGCCGCTCCAGCGTCGCGGCCACGTGGCGGCCCAGGTCGGCATCCGCTTGCGAAAG
This sequence comes from Mycobacterium sp. E3298, assembly GCF_001666895.1. Classification (NCBI taxonomy): domain Bacteria; kingdom Bacillati; phylum Actinomycetota; class Actinomycetes; order Mycobacteriales; family Mycobacteriaceae; genus Mycobacterium; species Mycobacterium sp. E3298. The sequence continues at coordinate 6,704 of NZ_LZJB01000230.1, read as the reverse complement.
CGGCGCGGCCGGCGCACCCGCGGGCGGCAGGACGGTCAGGTAGTCGACGAATAGGACCCGGGCCCGCGGTGCGCGCTCGCGCACCGCGTGTCCGACCCCGCACAACGATTCGAACACCGCGTCGAGCGCCTCGATCCGCGCGTCGCGGTCCAGCAGTTCGACAATGCGCGCACCGAGCAGTGGCAGCCGGCGGACGGGGCGCGGCAACGACGCGGCCATCAGCAGCGGAATGTAGCCGACGTCGTTGCCGCCGATCGTGATGGTCACCAGGCTTTCCGACCCGTTCAGCGCGGTGATCTGGGGTGGCGCGCCGCGCTGGTGATCAGCGAGCACGTGCGCGGTGGTCGCGCCGGAAAACGTGACGTCTACCAGGTCCAGGCCGCAGCGCCGCGCGACCAGGTGCGGGTAGTTGCGCGCCGACCGGCCCGAGCCCCAAGGAGCGCCTGCAGCGCGGGGCCTGATGCCGGGACCGGCTGCCATCGAACTGCCCAGCGCCACATAGCGTTTCATCGCTGAGGGCTGGACGCCTGCGCCCAGAAGCGCTTGGGAATGCGCCCCGCACGGCGGGCCAGATAGCCCGCGGTGACGGCGGCGGCCATCGCGGCCGCCATCGTCGCCGGATCGGCGGCCCGGGTCACCGCGGTAGCCAAAAGTACGGCGTCGCAACCCAACTCCATCGCAAGCGCGGCGTCGCTCGCGGTGCCGATGCCGGCGTCGAGCACCACCGGGACGCCGGCGCGCGCGACTATCATCTCGATGTTGTGCGGGTTGGTGATGCCCAGGCCGGTGCCGATGGGCGACCCCAGCGGCATGACCGCCGCGCACCCGGCGTCCTCGAGCCGACGGGCAAGCACCGGGTCGTCGTTCGTGTAGGGCAGCACGACGAACCCGTCGTCGACCAATTGCTCCGCCGCCCGGACCAATTCGACCGCGTCGGGCAACAGCGTGCGCTCGTCGGCGATCACCTCCAGCTTGACCCAATTGGTGCTCAACGCCTCGCGGGCCAGCTGCGCGGTGAGCACCGCCTCCGCCGCGCTGCGGCAGCCCGCGGTGTTGGGCAGCGGTGTGATGCCGAGCCGGTTGAGCAGGTCGAGCAGGCCGGTACCGCCCTCGGCGTCGACCCGCCGCATCGCGACGGTGGTCAGCTCGGTACCCGACGCGACCAGCGCCTCCTCCAGGGCGGCCAGGCTGGTCGCTCCCCCGGTGCCCATGATCAGCCGCGAAGCGAAGCTGCGATCCCCGATGGTGAGTTTGGTTTCAGCCACCCTGCACCGCCGTCAGCACCTCGAGCCGAGAACCGTCGGAAAGCGTTGCGCTCCACCGGGATCGGGGCAGCACGGCGTCGTCCATCGCCACCGCGACGCCGCGGTCCGGGTAGCCGAGCGACTCCAGCAGCGCGGCCACCGTGGTTCGCTCGTCGACCTCGACCTTCCGCTCGTTGACCACGACGATCATGACCGGGCTCCGACCGGGGCCAGTTCGGACACGATCTGTTCGGCGGTCCACGGCGCCAGCAGGAAGCCGGACCGGCCGTGGCCGCCGGCCACCAGCGTCCGTTCGTCGAGGCGTTGCACCAGGGGAAGGTTGTCGGGCGTCATCGGCCGTAGCCCGGCGGCGCACTCGGCTAACTCGTATTCGCCGAGCGCCGGCAACACCGCGCAGGCGTCGTCGAGCAGGTCCCGCACCCCCGACACCACTGGGGCGGTGTCGCGCCCGTGTTCGTATTGGGTGGCGCCGACGACCACCCCGTCGGCGCGGGGAACCAGGTACACCTGGCGCCCGTGGACGCGGGCGCGAATGACGCGCTGCGGCACCGGCATACACCCACGCCGCCACCGCAACCGCAGCACCTCGCCCTTCACCGGCCGCACCGGCAGGCCCGGCCACAGCGCGGGGGCGTCGATCCCGTTGGCGATCACCACGGCGTCGCCGTCGACCGACAGGTCGCGCGCCGGCGGCGCCCAGCGCACGCCGAGGCGCTCGCACGCCGCGGACAGGCCGTCCAGCACCGCGCGGTTGTCCACGGCCAGCTCGGTGGGCGCCCGAAAGCCATGCCGGATGCCTTGCGCCAGCAGCGGTTCCAGATCGCGGGCGGCCGACTCCCAGACCACCGGGTGCCCCTGCGCGGACAGCCAGTCGGCGACGGTGCGCAGGTCCGCGACGTCGGCCCGGTCGACCGCCACCACCAGGGACTCGCGGGCGGTGACCACTTGCGGCGGCAGCCCGTCGAGGAAGCCGCCTTCGCGCCACAGCCGCAGCGACTCGAGGCCCAGCCGCAGCAACCGCTCCTCGCCGGGCCAGCCTTCGCTGTGCGGGGCCAGCATGCCGCCGGCGACCCACGACGCGCCGTTCTCGGCGGTGCGGTGCACCCGCACCGACCACCCGGCCTGCGCCGCCCGGCGCGCCACCGCCAGGCCGATGACGCCGCCACCGATGACGGCCAGCGACCCGAGCTCCGATGGCATCCCGTCCATTCCGGGGGCCTCCCTTCGCCGGCATGACCCGGATCAGGTGTGACGGTAAGGGCAGGCGCGCCCACTCTCAGACCCCGTTCCCGGGACTCCCGTGTCTGCACGTTCTTCGGCCTCCACGCTAGCGCGCTAGCGTCGCGGTGTGCATCAGCGAGTTACCCGGCTGGCGGCCGCGCGGCTATACCTCTGCACCGACGCGCGCCGCGAGCGCGGCGATTTGGCCCAGTTCGCCGACGCCGCCCTGGCCGGCGGGGTCGACATCATCCAGCTGCGCGACAAGGGATCACCCGGTGAGCAGCGGTTCGGGCCCCTGGAGGCGCGCGACGAGCTGGCCGCGTGCGAGGTCCTGGCCGACGCGGCCAGGCGTCACCACGCGCTGTTCGCGGTGAACGATCGGGCCGACATCGCCCGCGCCGCCGGCGCCGACGTGCTGCACCTGGGGCAGGGCGACCTGCCGCTGGACGTGGCCCGCGAATTCCTCGGCCCGGACGTGCTGCTCGGCCTGTCCAGCCACGACGTCGACCAGGCCGCCGCTGCCGCCGAGGGCGAGACCGACTACTTCTGCGTCGGCCCGTGCTGGCCCACCCCGACCAAGCCGGGCCGGGACGCCCCGGGCCTGGGGCTGGTGCGGGCGGCGGCCGGTTTCGGCGGCGACAAGCCGTGGTTCGCCATCGGCGGCATCGACGAGCAGCGGCTGCCGGAAGTGCTCGCCGCCGGCGCCCGGCGCATCGTGGTGGTGCGGGCGATCACCGCGGCCTCCGACCCGCGCGCGGCGGCGCAGCGGCTCAGCTCAGCGCTTGCAGCACGGAGCTGATGCGGGGATGCAGCGGCGCCGTGTCGGCCTGCAGCGGGGGGCCCGGCATGCACCAGACGAAAACGCCGGCCTCGATCTCGATCGTGCGCGGCAGGTGACGCCGTCGTTCGTCGCCCTGGCCCAGCGGCACCAGCGCCGTGGCGGTGCGCAGCCGTTGCCAGCTCGCCGCGAAGCCGGGGTGCAGCGGCAACTCGGCCACCTCGTCCTCGGCGACCCAGCGCATCTCGGCGCTCTCCCGGTTGGGCACGGTGGGCAGCGGCTCGGCCGCGTCGGCGACGACCGTGGTGTAGGTCCAGCGCGTGCCGCCGAGCCCGGCGACCTCGGCGGTGACCACCGCGGACCGCACGGTCAGCAGCTCGCCCTGCAGGCCGGCCTCCTCGTGCGCCTCGCGGACGGCCGTCTCCTCCGGGGTCTCGTGGCTGTCCCGCGCCCCGCCCGGCAGTCCCCAGGTCCCGCCCTGGTGGCTCCACACCGCGCGATGCTGCAACAGCACCGCGGGGGTGCCGTCCGGCCGCGGGGCGCGCAGCAGCAGACCCGCCGCGCCGAAACGGCCCCAATAGTGGGCGCCGCTGTCGGAAACCACCCAGCCGTCACCGTCGCCCTGCACGCGTTCAGGATATGCACGTGATCGGCTGGTCAATTGGTCTGCCTCCACCCATCTGCCGCGACATTCTCTTAGAATTCGCTTATAGAGTTTCGTGCAGCGTTCCAGTGGCCGCGAAAGATGAGGGCTGATTCGACGTGACGGTTGAGCTGGCGCACCCGTCGACGGAACCGCAGGGGTCGCGGTCGCCGGCCGAACCAGCCCACCCGCGTTGGTGGTTCATCTCCACCACACCCGGCCGCATCCTCAGCATCGGAATCGTGCTGGCCGTGCTCGGCGGCATCTGCGCCTTCGCCACGTCGACCACCATCAACCACCGCCAGCAGGTGCTGACCACGGTGCTCAACCACACCGAACCGCTGTCGTTCGCCGCCGGACGGCTCTACACGACCCTCTCGGTGGCCGACGCCGCGGCGGCCACGGCGTTCATCGCCGAGGCCGAGCCACCGCCCGTCCGCCAGCGCTACGAGCAGGCCATCACCGACGCGACGGTGGCGGTCACCCGGGCGTCCAGCGGGCTGACCGACGAACCGCTGGTGCAGCTGCTGGGCCGGATCAACGCCGAGCTGGCCGTCTACACCGGCCTGATCGAAATCGCCCGCACCAACAACCGGGAGGGCAACCCGGTCGGTTCGTCGTACCTGTCGGAAGCCTCGGGGCTCATGCAGTCGACGATCCTGCCCGACGCGGCGCAGCTGTATCAGGCGACGTCGGAGCGGGTGGACGCCGAAACCACCGCGTCCACGCAGATTCCGGCGCCGGTCATCCTGGTGGTCACCGCGACCGCGGTCTTCGGCGCCTTCTCCCATCGGTGGCTGGCCCGGCGCACCAGGCGCCGGATCAACCCGGGACTGGTCGTGGGCGGCCTCGCTATTCTCGTCATGGTGGTATGGGTCGGAACTGCGCTAACGATCTCCACGGCCGCCAGCCGTAGCGCCAAGAACACCGCCGCGGACTCGCTGCGGATCGTGACCAACGTCGCGATCACCGCCCAGCAGGCCCGCGCCGACGAGACGCTGTCGCTGATCCGCCGCGGAGACGAGGAGAAGCGCAAGCAGTCGTTCTATCAGCGCATCGACTCCATGCACTCCCAGCTGGACCAGTACATGGTCCGCAGCGACGCCGTCGACAAGCCCGACCTGGAGGGCGCCGACCAGCTGCTGCTGCGCTGGCGGCAGGCCAACGACAGAATCAACTCCTACATCTCGGTGGGCAACTACCGCGCGGCCACGCAGGTGGCGCTCGGCAGCAGCGAGGACGACTCCACCCCGGCATTCGACAAGCTCGAGGACCAGTTGGTGAAGGCCATCGACCAGAGCCGCAACCACCTGCGCAACGACGTCCTGAGCGCGCGCAGCGGGCTGTCCGGCGCCCAGGTGGGCGGCGTGGTGCTCAGCCTCGGCGCCGCCATCGCGGTGGCCCTGGGCCTGTGGCCCCGGCTGAGAGAGTATCGATGACGACGCGGCCGGGCCGGTTGCGGCGGGCGGGCGCCGCGCTCGCCGCGGTGGCCGCGGTCGCGGGCTGCTCGCACACGGAATCGCTGTCGGTTCCCAACGTGCCGACGTTGCCGCCGCCCACCCCGGTCGGCATGCAGCAGCTGCCGCCGGAGCCGCCACTGCCGGCCGACGACGCCAGCCAGAGCTGCGACCTGACCGCGAGCCTGCGGCCCTTCCCCACCAAGGCCGAGGCGGACGCCGCGGTCGCCGACATCCGCGCCCGCGGCCGGCTGATCGTCGGGCTCGACATCGGCAGCAACCTGTTCAGCTTCCGCGACCCGATCACCGGCGAGATCACCGGTTTCGACGTCGACATCGCCGGGGAGATCGCCCGCGACATCTTCGGCGCCCCGTCGCACGTCGAATACCGCATCCTGTCGTCCGACGAGCGCGTCACCGCCCTGCAGCACTCCGAAGTCGACGTGGTGGTCAAGACCATGACCATCACCTGCGACCGGCGCAAGCAGGTCAACTTCTCGACCGTCTACCTCGACGCCAACCAGCGCATCCTGACGCCGCGGGATTCCCCGATCGCCAAGGTGAGCGACCTGTCGGGTAAGCGGGTGTGCGTGGCCAAGGGCACCACGTCGCTGCACCGGATCCGCCAGATCGACCCGCCGCCGATCGTGGTGTCGGTGGTCAACTGGGCCGACTGCCTGGTGGCGATGCAGCAGCGCGAGATCGACGCCGTCAGCACCGACGACTCGATCCTGGCCGGGCTGGTCGAGGAGGACCCCTACCTGCACATCGTCGGACCCAACATGGCCACCCAGCCCTACGGCATCGGGGTCAACCTGACCAACACCGGGCTGGTCATCAGGGCCTCGAGCGGGTCGATGTCGCGCACCCGCGGAATCTCGACCAGGCCGCCGCCGAGGTGGCGGACCGGTGGCAGCACCCGCGTCCCCACCGTCACCCGGTCTTGCGGATCGCTGTCCAGGGTGCCCAGCGAGATGTGCGGAAAGTCGTCGTCGTCATCTTCGAAGTCGGGTCGGAACAGCGCCTGGGTGGCCTGGATGCGCCCCGTGGTCGGGCCGCCGCCCTGCGTGTCCGGCGGCTGGGTGCCCGGGCTTTCGTCGGCGCCGGTTTCCGGCTGCTCGATCTTCTCCGACTCGGCCATCAGTCCAGATACCTCGGCGTCGGTGGCGCGGGCGCGGGCCCCAGCACCGTCAACCACTTGCGGTACAACGTGTTCCACGTGCCGTCCCGGCGGATCCGCTCCAGGGTGCCGTTGACGAACCGGACCAGCCCGGTGTTGGTCAGGTTGACCCCGATGCCGTAGGGCTGGGTGGCCATGTTGGGTCCGACGATGTGCAGGT
>NZ_LZJB01000229.1:0-16304 GCF_001666895.1 Mycobacterium sp. E3298 | reverse complement strand
CTCGCCGGTGATCCGGAAGGCGGTCGGCATGTTGTACGTCGCCCCCCCACCACCCCCATCGAAGAACTCCTGACCACCATCTACACCGAAGTCCTCGGCCTCGACCGCATCAGCATCGACGACTCCTTCTTCGACCTCGGCGGGGATTCGTTGTCGGCCATGCGCCTGATCGCCGCCGTCAACGCCGACCTGGACGCCGACGTTTCGGTCCGCACCCTGTTCGAGGCCCCCACCGTCGCCGAGTTGGCGCCCCGCCTCGCCGGAGGCACTCGACGGAAACCGTTGCGACGCAGGGAGCGTCCCGCGAAGATTCCACTGTCGTTCGCCCAGAACCGCCTGTGGTTCGTCAACCAGTTCGAGGGCGGGGTGGCGACGTACAACATGCCGACCGCCTTCCGGATCACCGGCGAGTTGGACGTCGAGGCGCTGACCGCGGCCCTCGATGACCTGATCGGCCGCCACGAGTCGTTGCGCACCGTCTTCCCGGACGTCGACGGCGCCCCGTACCAGCAGGTGTTGGCGGCCCAGCCGGGGATGTGGCGGCGCGGCGACACCACCGTCGTGCCGCTGGGCGATCAGCAAGAGGTCGCGGGCGAGTTGATCGCGCTCGCGAGCCACCGATTCAATTTGGCGACGGAGATCCCGATTCGCGCGCAAATCTATTCGACGGGACCCGCGGAGCATGTGCTCGCGATTGTGCTGCACCACATCGCCTTTGACGGTTGGTCGCTGGCTCCCATGTTCAGGGACATCGGCGTCGCCTACGCAAGCCGATGCGCGGGGCTCATACCGGACTGGGCCGAACTGCCGGTGCAATACGTGGACTACACGCTGTGGCATCAGGAGCTGCTGGGAGACGAGTCCGACCCGGACAGTGTGATCGCTCGCCAGTTGCGCTATTGGCAAGGCGAATTGGCCGGACTGCCGGAAATCGTGTCGCTGCCCGCGGATCGTGTCCGGCCCCCGGTGCCCAGCTACGGCGGCGGCGAGGTGGATCTGCTGATCGAGCCGGGGGTCTGGGCCGGGATCAAGCAGCTGGCAGCGACGCACAACGCGACGGCCTCGATGGTGTTGCAGGCTGTCATGGCGGTCTTGTTGCACCGGGTCGGCGTGGGTGACGACGTGGTGCTGGGCACACCGATCGCCGGGCGGTCGGATCGTGCGCTCAGCGACCTGGTCGGATTCTTCGTCAACACCTGGGTGTTGCGAGTGGAAGTGGATCCGGCATGCCGGTTCACCGATGTCCTTGCGCGGGTGCGTAATAAAGCCCTGGACGCCTACAGCAATCAGGACGTGCCGTTCGAGCGGTTGGTCGAGCAGCTCAATCCCGCGCGCTCGGCCGCGCACCACCCCTTGTTCCAGGTGCTGATGGTGCTGCAGAACAACGTGCGCCCGGACGCGTTCGCGATCGATGGCGTCGGCGTCGAACAGTGGGCGGTGCCCACCCGCTCGGCGCGCTTCGACCTGGACTTCGAACTGGTGGAGGTGCCCACCGACGACCCGGCCGCTCCACGGGCCGCCGGATCGGTGACATACGCGACGGATCTCTTCGACCGCTCCACCATCGAGCGTCTCGTCGACCGGTTCGGGCGGGTGCTGGACGCGGTGGTCGCGGACCCAGCGGTGGTGGTGGGCGCCATCTCGTTGATGGATTGCGGCGAGCGCGAATTGGTCCAATCGACGTGGGCCGGCACCGGGGTCGATGCACAGGTGGGAGTCGCGCCGCAGTTGCTGGCGGCAGCGGCGGCTGCCGACCCGGACGCGGTGGCGGTGGTCGACGGTGACCGCTCGATGTCGTATCGCGAGCTCGACGAGGCGTCGACACGGTTGGCGCACGCACTGATAGCGGCGGGCGTCGGCGCGGAGCGCGCGGTGGCGGTCGCGATGGATCGGTGTCTGGAACTGGTGCTCACCTGGTGGGCCGTCGTCAAAGCCGGCGGAACCTACGTGCCCGTCGACCGGACTCACCCCGTCGAGCGCATCGCGACCGTGCTGGACACCGCAGACGCGAGTTGCGTGTTGACCCGCGACGCCGGCACCGTTGACTGGGCCGGCGGCCGCCGCGTGCTCCGCATCGACGACTTCGACCTATCCGGGCTGAGCGCTGACCCGATCACCGACGCCGACCGCCTGGCACCCCTGACGGTCAACAGCACCGCCCACGTCATCTTCACGTCCGGATCCACCGGCACCCCAAAGGGAGTCGCGGTCAGCCACGGTGGCCTGCTGGAAATCGCCTCGCTCGGCGAGCTCTTCGGATTGAATGCGGGTACGCGGCTGCTGATGCTCGCCGCGCCCACCTTCGATGTATCGATCGGTGAATTGCTGCTGGCGGTCGGGGCGAGGGCGGCGCTGGTGGTGGCGCCGCCGGAAGCCGTTGCGGGCGAGGCGTTGACGGCATTGCTGCGTGATCAGCGCGTCAACGCTGCGGTCTTGACCCCGTCGGTGCTGTCCTCGCTGGACCCCGCCCGCCTCGACGCGGTCGACACGCTCATCACGACGGGGGAAGCGTGCCCAAGCGAGTTGGCGGCTGCCTGGGCGTCGGAGAGGCGAATGTTCAACGCCTACGGCCCCACCGAGGCCACCATCTGGGCCACCTGCGGCGGACCCTTGGCGCCGGGGCAGCCGGTGGGAATCGGCACCCCCGTCCCGGGTGTGTGCGCTCTCGTGCTGGACACCCGGCTCAGCCCGGCGCCCATCGGCGTCGTCGGCGAACTGTATCTGGGCGGACGTGCCGTCGCGCACGGCTATCTCGGCCGGGCGGAGTTGACCGCGGAACGGTTCATCGCCAACCCCTTTGGGGTTCCCGGGTCACGCCTGTACCGCACGGGCGACCTGGTCCGCTGGACCGCAGCCGGAACGCTGGACTACTTGGGACGCGCCGACACCCAGGTCAAACTCCGTGGACAACGAATCGAATTGGGGGAGATCGAGAACAGCTTGCTGGCCTGCCCGCACGTCACCATGGCCGCAGCCACGATGCACAACGGCGGGACCGGCGCCAACCTCGTCGCCTACGTGGCCCTCGAGCACGCCGCCACCGCCGACAACGACGACGACGACGAAATCGTCGCGCAGTGGCAGCACGTCTACGACGACCTCTACGGCGCCGAGGCCGGCACCTCCGGGCTCGGCACCGACTTCCGGGGATGGAACAGCAGCTACTCCGGCGAGCCGATCCCGCTCGCGGAGATGGAGGAATGGCGTTCGCTGACGGTGGACCGGATCATGGCCCTGCGACCGCGGCGGGTACTGGAGATCGGGGTGGGCCTGGGCCTGGTTCTCTCACAAGTCGCCCCGCAGTGCGAGCGTTACGTGGCCACCGACATGTCCGCGGCGGCAATCGATTACCTCGCCCGCTCGATGGAACGGCTGGAGCTCCCCTGGCGTGACCGCGTCCAGCTGCTGACTCGACCCGCCCACGTGACCGACGGCCTGCCGCTGGGCTTCTTCGACACCGTGATCCTCAACTCGGTCGTTCAGTACTTCCCCAACGCGGGGTATCTGGCCGACCTCATCGACAGTGTCATGGAACTCCTGTGCCCCGGCGGATCGCTGTTCATCGGCGATGTCCGCAACCACAGCCTGCAGGGCGCATTCCAGACCGCGGTGGCGCTCGCCCGCAGCGGCAACACAGACGCGGGCGAACTTCGTCACCGCATCCAGCGCGCCGTCGTCGGCGAGGCCGAACTCCTGCTCGCTCCAGAGTTTTTCACCGGTTGGGCGGCCAGCCATCCGGCGGCGTCGGCGCTCGACATCCAGGTCAAGCGCGGAGCGGCCGACAACGAACTCACCCGGTACCGCTACGACGTCGTCGTGCACAAGGCGCCCACATCGGTGCATTCCCTGGGCGCCGCCCCGACCTGGGCGTGGGCCGATTGCGCCGGCTTGAACGGGCTGCAGGATCGATTGAACTCCGACCGTCCCGCCGACATCCGAATATGCGGGATCCCGCGCGCCGGCTTGGTCACCGACGTCCAAATCGGACAGGGCCTGGCGGCGGGGCTACCCCTGACCGACGCGCTCGCTGAGGCCGCCCGCGTGGAATCGAACGGCACCGCGACACCCGAAGCACTGCACCGCCTCGGCGAAGCCATTGGCTATCGCGTTGCGGTCACGTGGGGCACTCAACCGGGCACGCTTGATGCCGTCTTCACGGCCGCCGCCGAGGGAAGCATCCCGACCATCGGCGACGTATACCTGCCGAACCGCGATGGTCACGACGAACCCGCCAACGACCCGCGCAACAACACGCGGATCAGCGCCGTCCGACGCCAATTGAGCGCGCGGTTGCCGGATTACATGTTGCCGACGCAGATTATGGTGCTCGACGAGTTCCCGATGACCTCGTCCGGCAAGATCGATCGAAAGGCGCTGCCGGCGCCGGTCTTTGCCGACACGCCCTTCCGCGCACCGCAGACCCCGACCGAAGAGATCCTTGCCGGGATCTACGCCCAAGTGCTCGGGCTGGACCGGGTCGGGGTCGACGAATCGTTCTTCGACCTGGGCGGCGACAGCATCTTGTCGATGCAGGTGGTGTCGCGGGCCCGCGCGGCCGGCCTCAGCTGCCGACCGCGCGACATCTTCGTCGAGCAAACCGTGGCCGGACTGGCCCGGGTGGTCGGCGAGGCCGACACGCACCGGCCCATCGACGAGGGAATCGGCGACGTGGCGGCGACCCCGATAATCCGCTGGCTGAGCAGCGTCGACGGCCCCGTTGACCAGTTCAACCAGACCATGGTGTTGCAGGCACCCGCGGGTGTCGAACTGGCCGACGTCACGGTCGTGCTGCAGGCCCTGCTGGACCGGCACGCCATGTTGAGACTGCGCGTCGACGACGGGCCCGGCGGCTGGAAATTGACCGTGCCAGAACCGGACTCGGCGCACGCCGCAGCGCTACTGCACACCGTCGACGCGCTCACCGACGAGACGATCATCGCCGCCCGGTCCCGGCTCAGTCCGGCCGGCGGGGTCATGCTCAGCGCCGTGTGGGCGAGCACCACCGGGCAGTTGGCCCTGATCATCCACCACCTGGCCGTCGACGCGGTGTCATGGCGGATCCTGCTCGAAGACATCAACATCGCCTGGGCCCAACACCACAGCGGGCACCCGATAGCCCTCCCCCCGGTGATGACGTCATTCCAACGGTGGGCCGCACTCCTCGCCCAACATGCCGACGACCCAACGGTATTGGCGCAGAGCGAGGCCTGGCAGCAGGTATTGGCGGCGCGACCCGCCCTGCCGGAGGCGCCAGACACCTACGCAAACGCCGGGCACCTGACCGCGTCGCTGGACGGTGAGACCGCCCGCCAGCTGATGAGCGACGTGCCCGCGGCGTTCCACGCGGGAATCCAGGACATCCTCCTGATCGCGTTCGCATTGGCCTGCGCCGAGTTCCTGGGCACCGGCGACGCCGCGATCGCTCTCGACGTCGAAGGCCATGGCCGCGACGAAGAGCTGGCCGCCGACGTGGACCTGTCCCGCACCGTGGGCTGGTTCACCACCAAATACCCCGTCGCGCTGAGCTCCGGCACGCTGCCCTGGGCGCTGGTGGTGGCCGGCGATGCCGACCTCGGCCCGATCATCAAGCGCGCCAAGGAACAACTCCGCGCGCTCCCCGATCCCCTGACCTATGGGCTGCTGCGCTACCTCGACACCACGCTCATGGGCGCCGAACCCACGATCGGATTCAACTATCTGGGACGTCTTGGCGCACACGGCTCCGAGCCGTCGGACGATCTGTGGCTGATCAGCGCGGACGGATCTGCGTTCACCGCGGCCGCGTCTGCGGTGAACATGCCGATGATGCACACCGTAGAGCTCAGCGCCGTCGCCGTCGAAACCGATTCCGGCCCTGCGCTGAACGCCACCTGGACCTGGGCGCCCTCAGCGCTCGACCACGCCGGCGTCAGCCGACTCAACCGGTTGTGGTTCGAGGCCCTGGCCGGCGTCTGCGCCCACGTCGCGCGGGGTGGCGGCGGTCTGACCCCCTCCGACATCGCACCCGCGCGGCTCACCCAGCGGGAGATCGACGCCCTCCAACAGCAGTATTCGGTCGCCGACATTCTGCCGCTCACCCCGCTGCAGCAGGGCCTGTTGTTCCATGCCAGCACCACCCAGGGTCTCGACGATCTGGCCGAACTCTATTCCGTCCAACTGGATTTCACCGTGACCGGGCCGCTGGACCCCGACCGGATGCGCGCCGCGGTACAGACCGTGGTCGATCGCCACCCCAACCTTGCGGCCCGCTTCTGCACCCAAGGCGAACCGGTTCAACTCATCCCTGCCGATCCCGCGGCGGCATGGCAGTACGTCGAACTGGACAACATCGACGACACCGATACCCGAATCCGGCAGCTGTGCACGGCCGAGCGCGTCGCCGTCTGTGACCTGGCGAATCCGCCGGCCTTCCGGGTGGCGCTCATCCGCACGGCACCGGACCGGCATCGGATCGTGGTCACCAATCACCACATCGTGCTCGACGGCTGGTCGACGTCGATCCTGTTGCAGGAGATGTTCGCCGCCTACTACGGGCAGCGGCTCCCGGCGTCCACCTCGTATCGCAGGTTCGTCACCTGGCTGGCCGATCGCGACCTCGATGCCGCCCACACCGCATGGCGCGAGGTTCTCACCGGATTCGACACCCCCACCCTCGTCGGCTCCGCAAACAGGACGGGGCCCGGGCGCCGAGGCGAGGCCTCGTATCGGTTCTCGGAGCGGACGACTCACGCGCTCACCGAACTGGCGCGCTCGCATCACACCACCGTCAACACCGTGTTGCAGGCCGGTTGGGCGCAACTGCTGATGTGGCTGACCGGCCAACACGACGTCGTCTTCGGCGCCGCGGTCTCCGGACGCCCGACCGAGCTTCCCGGCGCGGAATCGGTTGTCGGGCTGTTGATCAACACGGTGCCGGTGCGCGCAACCATCGGCGCGGACACCACCACCACGCAGTTGTTGCACCACCTCCAGCAGGCCCACAACCAGACGCTGGATCACCAGCACCTGGCGCTCACGGCGATCCACCACATCACCGGCCACGACCAATTGTTCGACACGCTCTTCGTCTACGAGAACTATCCCGTCGACACCAGCGCGATGGCGGGTGCCCGTGAGTTCGCGGTCACCGACATGACCACACACGAATCCACCCATTACCCACTGACATTGGAAGCTCGCACGGGTGAGCAGCTCGGCGTGCGCCTGGAATACGACACCGGCATCTTCGACGCCGACACCATCCACATACTCATCACGCAGCTGGAACGCGTGCTGAAGGCCATGACCGCCGACCCGACCGCCCGACTGTCCACCTTCGACCTACTCGACGAGCCGGAACACGCCCGCCTCCGTGACTGGGGCAACCTGGCAACGCTGGACCGGCCCGCGACACCGGTCTCCATTCCGGCGTCCTTCGCCGCTCAGGTCGCGCGCACCCCCGATGCCGTGGCGGTCACCTGCGCCGGTCGCTCGATGTCCTACCGCGAACTCGACGCGTCGGCGAACCGCTTGGCGCACCTGTTGACCGAACGGGGGGCGGGGCCCGGACGGTGCGTGGCGCTGCTGTCCGCCCGCACGGCGGACGCGATCGTCGGCATCCTCGCGGTGTTGAAGGCCGGTGCGGCCTATCTGCCGATCGACCCGGCGCTGCCGCGGGACCGGATCGAGTTCATGATCGCCGATGCGGCACCGGTCGCCGCGATCACGACCGGAGGCTCGGCAGACCGGCTGGACGGGTCCGCGCTGCCGGTCATCGACGTCAACGACCCCCGGGTCTCGACATGCCCCATCACCGCCCTGCCGCTGCCGGATCCTGATGAGCTCGCCTACATCATCTATACCTCGGGAACGACCGGCGTACCCAAAGGCGTGTCGATCACCCACCACAACGTGACGCAGCTGGTCGGGTCGCTCGATCCCGATCTGGCCGCGCCACAACAGGTATGGACGCAATGGCACTCCTACAGCTTCGACATCTCGGGCTGGGAGATATTCGGCGCCCTGCTCAATGGCGGACGGCTGGTCGTGGTGCCGGAGTCGGTGGCCGCATCCCCGGCCGACTTCCACCAGCTCCTGGTCACCGAAGAGGTCACGGTGTTGTGCCAAACGCCGACGGCGGTCAGCACGCTCGCGCCCGAAGGATTGGAGTCGGTGGCGTTGCTGGTCGGCGGTGAGCCCTGCCCGCCCGACGTCGTGGAGCGGTGGGCACCCGGCCGGGTGATGATCAACGAATACGGCCCGACCGAGACAACGATGTGGGTGACCTTGAGCGCGCCCCTTACAGCGGGATCGGATGTCGTACCGATCGGTGCGCCGGTGCCCGGCGCCGCGCTCGTCGTGCTCGACGGCTGGCTGCGCCCGGTCTCGGCCGGTGTCGTCGGCGAACTCTACGTGGCCGGACGCGGTGTCGGAGTCGGCTATTGGCGTCGGCCCGGACTGTCCGCTTCGCGGTTTGTGGCGTGCCCGTTCGGGCCGCCCGGAACGCGGATGTATCGCACGGGGGATAGGGTGCGCTGGCGCGCCGACGGGCAACTCGAGTATCTCGGGCGCACCGACGATCAGGTCAAGATCCGCGGCTACCGAGTCGAACTCGGCGAAATCCGCACCGCGCTAGCCGAACTCGAGGGCGTCGAGCACGCGGCCGTGATCGCCCGCGAGGACCGCCCCGGCGAAAGGCGCTTGGTCGGTTACATCACCGGCACCGCCGACCCGGCCGCTGTGCGCGCGGAACTGGCCCGACGGCTACCAGCCCACATGGTCCCGGCCTCGGTCATGGCACTGCAGGCGCTGCCCCTGACCGTCAACGGCAAGCTGAACACGCGGGCGCTGCCGGCGCCCCGGTACGCGGACGGCGACCGGTACCGGGCCCCGGCGAATTCGGTCGAGAAGGTCCTGGCAGACATTTACGCGCAGGTGCTCGGTGTGGAACGAGTCGGAGTCGACGACTCGTTCTTCGACCTGGGCGGTGACAGCATTTCGGCGATGCGGGCAACCGCGGCGATCAATGCGGCCCTGGGCGCGGGCCTGGCGGTGCGCACCCTGTTCTACGCGCCGTCCGTTCGGCGCCTCAGCCGGCAACTGGGCACGCCCGCGAGCGCCGAGGAGTTGGTGCCCGTCGAGACCCTCAACGAGGGCAGCGGTGTACCACTGTGGTGCATCCATGACGGCTTCGGACTCAGCTGGCCGTACCGAGCGTTGGGCCGGTACCTGGATTGCCCAGTCATCGGAATCAACCGCGTCCCACAAAACGGCGAGGGCGAACCCGAATCGATTCGGGCGATGGCGGCCAGATACGCCGACACGCTCCAAGCGCTCTATCCCGAAGGGCCGTACAAGCTGCTGGGCTGGTCCTTCGGCGGCGTCGTCGCCCAGGAACTCGCGATCGAGCTCCAGAGACGCGGATGCGTGGTCCAAAGCCTGGTGTTGCTCGACGCTCCCTATTCGGCTACCAAGGGCGTAACCAGGCTCGGCGCCAACAAGATTCGCGCATCGGCCGAGAGTCAGATCCTTCAGCGAATTCTCCGCGCCAACGGCATAGACGCTCAGCCGGGCCCCCTCACCTATCAGCGCGCCGAAGAATTGATTCGCCAGAAGCTGGGCAGCTCCATCCTGCCGCCGAAAGAGCTGTTGGAGTTCATGGTCAAAAGCGCCAACGCCAGCCAATCGTTCCTGGCCGAGCACGTGCCGGAGGTGTTCGACGGCGACATGGTCGTGTTCTCCGCCGCCCGCAACGGACACCGAAATGGCGGCGACCCAACGCTATTGGCGCAAATGCACAAGATGGGAACTCACCTGGCGGCCAGGTCGCGGCTGAAGAAGTGGAAATCGCATACCGCCGGTTCCTTCACGGCATACTCGATCGACTGCTCGCACTACGACATGCTGAGCACCGCGTCGCTCAACATGTATGGCGAGCACCTCAAATTTGCTCTGGAGAACGCGAGGCGGTCACGGTGAAGAAACGGCAAACGGTTGATTCGGTCGACTTTGCGCGCATGCCCCGGGGCGGGCCGGACGCCTCCTGGCTGGACCGGAGGTTACAAACCGACCGGCTTGAATACCTGGACCGCGACGACGTCGACGATCTCAAGCGCAGGGTGATCGCCGCGCTCGACCGCGCCGAACGACGACGGTCGCGCGCGCACGAGGGGTTGGCCCGGGTGGCGCTCGCCGAGGTGGCCGATGTGCCCTCCCCGAAGATCCTCGAACTCGGGGCCGGATTCGGCGGTCTGTCGCGCAGGCTGCTGGCCAACCACCCCACGGCGCATGTCACGGTCACCGACGTCGATCCCGCGTTCGTCGCCGAGGTCGCCGCCGGCGACCTGGGCGCACACCCGCGGGCGACGGTGCGGCAGATGGACGCCACCGCGATCGACGCCCCGGACGGCCACTACGACCTCGCGCTGTTCGCGCTGTCGCTGCACCATTTACCCCCCGAGCAGGCCGCCCGGGTGTTCGCCGAGGGAACCCGCGCCGCGAAGAAGTTGCTGATCATCGACCTCCGCAGGCCTCCGGCGCCGCTCCACGTCATGGTGCTGGCGGCGGTGCTCCCGTTCACTCGGCTGATCCCGTTGGCACACGACGGGGTCATCAGCTCGTTGCGGGCGTACAGCCCGTCGGCGCTGACGGCGCTCGCAAGGCATGCGGATCCGTCGATCAATGTCGAGTTCCGCACTCGGGCGCTCGGGCCGACGGTGGCGGTCGCCAGTCGCGCCTAGCCCTCCAATTCCCGCTTGAGGTTGGCCAAGACCTCGCCCTGAATCCTCTTCAGTCCCAATGGTGCAAACGTCTTCTCGAAGAATCCCTTGACGCCGCCCGCGCCGGTCCAGGTGGTCTTCACGGTGACGCTCGAGCCGGGCCCGGCGGGCGCCACGGTCCAGTTGATGATCATCGACGAGTTCGCGTCCTTCTCGATGACCGAGTGGCCGGCGACGTCGACGTTGACCTGCACGTCGCGGACTCGGGACTTGGTGGCCTGCAACTTCCACTTGGCGACCGTGCCGGCCCCCTGGCCGCCCTGTAACACCTGGTAGCCGCTGTACTGCGGGGACAGAATTTTCGGACGGACCGTCTCATAGTCCGCAACCGCCGCCAAGGTGGCGGCCGGCTCCACATTGACCAAAATCGTGCTGGCAGCACTCACCTGTCCCAAAACAACTCCTGAAGCTATGCCCGCCCGCGCTCGGGTGCACGGGCTGTGGTCGAAGACTAGGGTATATGTGGTGCCTGTCCCTGGATCTGCACTGTCGGCGCACAAGTCGGGCGTTGACCGGTTGATGGCGAGTTATCGATCCATCCCCGCGACGTCCGCCGTCCGGCTCGCCAAACCAACGTCAAATCTGTTCCGCGCCCGCACCAAACGTGACGCCCCGGGCCTGGACACATCGGGGCTGACCGGCGTGCTGGGTGTGGATCCCGAATCCCGCACCGCCGACGTCGCCGGCATGTGCACCTATGAGGACCTGGTCGCCGCGACCTTGCCTTTTGGCCTTTCGCCGCTGGTCGTCCCGCAGCTGAAGACCATCACGCTGGGCGGGGCGGTCAGCGGCTTGGGCATCGAGTCGGCGTCGTTCCGCAATGGCCTGCCGCACGAATCGGTGCTGGAGATGGACATCCTCACCGGTGCCGGCGAATTGCTGACCGCCTCCCGCACCGAGCACGCCGATCTCTTTCGCGCCTTTCCCGATTCCTATGGGACGCTCGGCTATTCGACCCGGCTGCGGATCGAGCTGGAGCCCGTCGCGCCGTTTGTGGCGTTGCGGCATGTCCGCTTCCGCTCGTTGCCCGAGCTGGTCGCGGCCATGGAACGCATCATCGACACCGGCGGCCAGGGTGGCACACCCGTCGACTATCTCGACGGCGTGGTGTTCAGCGCGGACGAAAGCTACCTGTGCGTGGGCCGGCGAACCACCAACCCGGGGCCGGTGAGCGATTACACCGGGAAAAACATCTACTACCAATCGATTCGGCACGACTTCCCAGGCGTGGAAGCCACCAAGGACGACCGGCTGACGATGCACGATTACTTCTGGCGCTGGGACACCGACTGGTTCTGGTGCTCGCGGGCATTCGGTGTGCAGAACCCCCGATTGCGGCGCTGGTGGCCGCGCCGCTACCGGCGCAGCAGCGTCTACTCGAAGCTCGTCGCCATGGACCAGCGGTTCGGTATCGCCGATCGGATCGAGAAACGCAAGGGGCGTCCGCCGCGGGAGCGGGTGGTCCAAGACGTGGAGGTTCCCGTCGAACGGACCTGCGAATTCTTGGAGTGGTTCCTGGGCAACGTGCCCATCACCCCCCTCTGGCTGTGCCCGCTGCGGCTGCGCGACCACGAGGGCTGGCCGCTGTATCCGATGCGGCCCGACCACACGTACGTCAATATCGGCTTTTGGTCTTCGGTGCCGGCGGGCACCACGGAAGGTGGAACCAACCGGAAGATCGAAGCGAAGGTGAGCGAATTCGACGGGCACAAGTCGCTATATTCCGACTCGTACTACGCCCGCGAGGAATTCGACGAGTTGTACGGCGGCGAGGCCTACAACACGGTCAAGAAAACCTACGATCCCGATTCCCGTCTCCTCGACCTCTACGCAAAGGCGGTACAACGGCGATGACGACGATCAAAGAACCCCACCGCACCACCGGCAAGCTCAGCATGGCGGAGATCCTGGAGATCTTCGCCGCGACCGGGCACCATCCCCTGAAGTTCACGGCCTACGACGGCAGCATCGCGGGCAGTGCGGACGCCGAACTGGGCCTGGACCTGCGAACCCCGCGCGGCGCCACCTACTTGGCCACCGCTCCAGGCGAACTCGGCCTCGCCCGCGCGTATGTGGCGGGCGACCTGGACCTCTACGGCGTCCACGCCGGTGATCCCTACCAGCTGCTCAAGACGCTCACCGACCGCGTCCAATTCAAGCGGCCGCCGGCTCGCGTCCTCGCGAACGTGGTGCGTTCGATGGGGCTCGAGCGGCTGGTGCCGGTCGCCCCGCCGCCGCAGGAGACGCCACCCCGGTGGCGCCGGATTGCCGACGGGCTGATGCACACCAAGACCCGCGACGCCGAGGCCATCCACCACCATTACGACGTCTCCAACACCTTCTACGAGTGGGTGCTCGGCCCGTCGATGACGTACACGTGCGCGGTCTACCCCGACGCCGACGCGACGCTGGAGGAGGCCCAGGACAACAAGTACCGGCTGGTCTTCGAGAAGTTGAGGCTGCAGCCGGGCGACCGGCTGCTCGACGTCGGCTGCGGGTGGGGCGGCATGGTCCGCTTCGCCGCCCGACGCGGCGTCCGGGTGATCGGCGCCACCCTGTCGAGTGAGCAGGCCAGGTGGGCGCAGCGGGCGATCGACGAGGAGGGACTCGCGGGCCTCGCCGAGGTCCGCCATTCCGACTACCGCGACATCGCCGAAGGCGGGTTCGACGCAGTATCCTCGATCGGGCTGACCGAACACATCGGCGTGAAGAACTACCCGGCCTACTTCGGGTTCCTGAAGTCGAAGCTGCGCACCGGCGGCCTGCTGCTCAACCACTGCATCACCCGCCACGACAACAAGTCGACGTCGTTCGCGGGTGGTTTCACCGACCGCTACGTCTTCCCGGACGGCGAGCTGACCGGCTCGGGCCGCATCATCACCGAGGTCCAGGACGTGGGCTTCGAGGTGCTGCACGAGGAGAACTTCCGGCACCACTACGCGATGACGCTGCGGGACTGGTGCCGCAACCTGGTCGAGCACTGGGACGAAGCCGTCGACGAGGTCGGCCTGGCCACCGCCAAGGTGTGGGGCCTGTACATGGCGGCCTCGCGGGTGGCCTTTGAGCAGAACAACCTGCAGCTGCACCACGTGCTGGCGGCCAACGTCGACGCGTGCGGCGACGATCACCTGCCGCTGCGGCCCTGGTGGGCGCCCTAGCCTTCTGGCGGCGACCCTCCGCGCCCGGCCCCGCCGCGCTTGCGATCGCCGCTAGCCGGCGTCAGGCGTTATCGATCCGGCGCGCGCCCAGCTCGTTCTGTAGCAGCTCGAGCGCGACCTCCTCGGGGTCGCGGCGCGGCTCCGACGCCTCCGTGCGGCCGGCTTCGGCGAGCATGTGCTCCTCTTCGTCGCGCTGGGCCAGGTCGGGCGGGGGCTCGGCGGCCGGCGGTGCCGGCGGCGGCGACTCGACCGGTGTCGCGGCGCCCACCTCGCAGCGCACCCGCCAGTTGACGCCCAGGGCATCCTTGAGCGCTTCGGCGATGACGTCGGCGTTGCGCTGTTCGCACAGCCGCTTGGCCAGCGGCGCCGACGAATGCGTCAGCACCAGCGTGTTTTCCTCGATCGCCCGGACGGTCGCGCCCGCCAGCATCACCTCGGTGGTGCGGCTGCGCTGACGCACCTTTTCGCGCACGGTCGGCCACATGGTTCGCACCGCGGCGGCGTTGAGTTCGCCCGGCGCGGCCACCGGTTCGGCGACAGGCGGCGCCGGGACCGGCTCGGGGACCGCGGGCGCCGGGACCGGTTCGGGGACGGCCTCCGGCATGGGTACGGGCGGCGCCGACCTGGGCGGGGCTGCCTCCCGGGGCCGGGCGGCCTCCCTGCGCGGCCGCACTGGAGCGGCGACCGGCGGCGGGTGCGCGACGGCGGCCTCGGAGGCGGGAATGGACATGTCAAGCCGGGTCTCGATCCGCTCGACGCGCTGCAGCAGGGCCGACTCGGTGTCGCTGGCCGAGGGCAGCAGCAGCCGCGCGCAGACGACCTCCAGCAGCAGGCGCGGGGCCGTCGCCCCCCGCATCTCGCCCAGCCCGGCCTGCACGACCTCGGCGTAGCGGGTCAGGGTAGCCGACCCGAGGCGGGTCGCCTGGTCGCGCATCCGGTCGAGCACGTCCTCGGGGGCGTCCACCACGCCGCGGCTGACGGCGTCCGGAACGGCTTGAAGCACGAGGAGGTCGCGGAACCGCTCCAGCAGGTCGGTCGCGAAGCGCCGCGGGTCGTGGCCCGCGTCGATCACCGATTCCACCGCACCGAACAGGGCCGCGGCGTCCGACGCGGCCAGGGCGTCCACCGCGTCGTCGATCAGCGCGACGTCGGTGGCCCCCAGCAGTCCGAGCGCGCGTTGGTAGGTGACGTGGGGCCCCCCGGGACCAGTCTCAGAGCCCGCCAGCAGCTGATCGAGCACCGAGAGCGTGTCGCGCGGTGAGCCACCGCCGGCACGGATCACCAGCGGGTACACCGCGTCGTCGACGACGACGCCCTCCTGTTCGCAGATCCGGCCGATCAACGCCCGCATGGTCTTCGGGGGTAGCAGCCGGAACGGATAGTGGTGGGTGCGCGACCGGATCGTCGGCAACACCTTCTCCGGTTCGGTGGTGGCGAAGATGAAGATGAGGTGCTCGGGCGGTTCTTCGACGATCTTGAGCAGGGCGTTGAAACCCGCGGTGGTCACCATGTGCGCCTCGTCGATGATGAACACCCGATAGCGCGACTGCGCCGGCGCGTAGAACGCGCGGTCCCGTAGTTCGCGCGTGTCGTCCACCCCGCCGTGGCTGGCGGCGTCCAGCTCGACCACGTCGATGCTGCCGGGGGCGTTCGGGGCCAGCGCCGTGCACGATTCGCAGACCCCGCACGGGTTGGCGGTGGGACCCTGCGCGCAGTTCAGCGACCGGGCCAGGATGCGCGCCGAGGACGTCTTCCCGCAGCCCCGGGGGCCGGAAAACAGGTAGGCGTGGTTTATCCGGCCGGCCTCCAGGGCGATCGACAGCGGTTCGGTGACATGCTCCTGCCCCACCACTTCGGCGAAGGTTGCCGGACGGTACTTGCGGTAGAGGGCCACGGTCAGCAGGCTACCGGCGCGGTCCGACCACGATGCGGGCACGGCAGGGCCCGCTGAGAAGCCGGACAGTAGGCCCGGTGACTAGAGCGCGACGGGCTTTGAGTGTGCATCAGCGGCATTCGGTGTGAGCCCTGGGCGATCCGGCTCGGCGTGTCGTCGCCCTCAGCTCACACTCGATGCGGCGGAGACGAGCAGCGACTCCGAGGCCGCCAGCAGCGCGCAGGTGGCCAGCCCGTCGACCGCGTCGCGCAGGTCGGGCAGCGACGGGAATGTCGGCGCGATCCGGATGTTCTTGTCCTCCGGGTCTTTCCGGTAGGGGAACGACGCCCCCGCCTCGGTCACCGCGATGCCCGCGTCCTTCGCCAGCGCCACGGTCCGGCGCGCCGTCCCGGGCCACACGTCGAGGCTGATGAAGTAGCCACCCTGGGGTTCGGTCCACGTGGCGATCTTGGAATCGCCCAGCCGCTTGTCCAGGATGTCCAGCGCCAGCTCGAA
>NZ_LZJB01000228.1:0-4342 GCF_001666895.1 Mycobacterium sp. E3298 | reverse complement strand
CGCATCGAGAAACATCGCGGCATCGAGCACCGAGCGCGCCAGCGGACCGTTGACACTCAGCCCGTGCCAGGCATCGTCGTGGGGCTCCAGCGACACCCGGTCCCGTTGCGGTTTGACGCCGAACAGGCCGCACCAGATCGCCGGAATGCGTATCGAGCCGCCACCGTCGGATCCCAGCGCCAGCGGAGCGAGGCCCGCGGCCACCGCCGCGGCGCTGCCGCCACTGCTGCCGCCCGGGGTGCGCCTGGGGTTCCAGGGATTGCGGGTCGCGCCGAAGGTCAGCGATTCGGTGTAGGGGAACATCATCAGCTCGGGCACGTTGGTCTTGCCGATGATGACCGCGCCCGCGGCGCGCAGCCGGTGCACCACCTCCGCGTCGGAGTTCGCGGCGGGCCGGTGTCCGCCGCTGCCGTACGTCGTCACCTCGCCGGCGACGTCGACGTCGTCCTTGATCGCGATCGGCACGCCGAGCAGGGGAAGCCGCTCGCCGGCGTCGAGGCGGTCCTGCGCGACGGCGGCCTCGTAGCGCGCGCTGTCGGCGAGCACCACGCGGTAGCAGCGCAGCTGGCTGTCGATCCGCGCGATCCGGTCCAAGTAGATCTCGAGCAGCTCGGGCGCCGTCAGTTCACCGTCGGCCAGCATCCTGACCTGAGCGGCGGCGCCGGCAAAAGCCACGTCGCGAGCGTCCACTGCGGCAGCGTATCCCCCGCATCGCACCGGCCAGTACCGTGGGCGACATGTCCTGCGTGTTCTGTGCGATCGTCGCCGGGGAGGCCCCGGCCATCCGGATCGGTGAAGACGACGACTACCTGGCCATCCTCGACATCCGGCCGTTCACCCGCGGCCACACCCTGGTGATTCCCAAGCGGCACACCGTCGACCTCACCGATACACCCCCGGAAACACTGGCGGGCATGGTCACCATGGGTCAGCGGATCGCCCGCGCCGCCCGCGCGACGGAGTTGGCCGACGCGACCAACATCGCCATCAACGACGGCAGCGCCGCCTTCCAGACGGTGTTCCACGTCCACCTGCACGTGCTGCCCCGGCGCAACGGCGACAAGCTGTCGGTCGCCAAGGGCATGCTCCTGCGCCGCGACCCCGACCGGGACGCCACCGCGCACATCCTGCGATCGGCCCTGGCCCGCATCGACGCCAGCCAGTAATACTGGGCGAATGGCATTTCCGTCCTGGGTTGAGCAGGGTTTACTGCCCCAGATCCTGCGCGTACACGACGCCGTCTATCGAAAGTCGAACGGCTGGATCGGCCACCGCATGCTGCTGATACCGAGCCTGCTGTTGCATACCGTGGGCGCCAAGACGGGACAGCGCCGAACCGCGGCGCTCACCTACGCGCGCGACGGAGACGACTACCTCATCGTCGCCTCCAAGGGCGGCGACCCCCGGGCACCCGGCTGGTATCACAACCTGCGCAAGCATCCGGATGTGGAAATCAACGTGGGGCCAAAGCGTTTGGCGGTAACCGCCCGCGCCGTGCTGCCCGACGATCCCGACTACCCGCGGCTATGGCAGATCGTCAACAAGAACAATGGCGACCGATACACGGCCTACCAGAAGAAAACGTCGCGGCCGATCCCGGTTGTGGTACTCACGCGGCGTTGACCCCGAACGCCGCGTGGAGGTTTATTCTCCTGTAACGCGCGGTGAACTCCTCGGTTGCTCACCACACGGCGCCGATCGGCTGGAGCGGGCATGAAACCCTGGGCGGGAAATCCGTGGCGGCGGTTAGGGCTGCCCGCGCGTCTGGGTTGGGCCGTGCTCGGCAGCTACGCTCTGGCGGCCGCGCTGGTGGTCACGTCGTCGCTCGCCGGCTGGGAGGGCGCCTACGCGACCCGGCCGGTGGACGAGATCGTGCTCGCGCTGTGTCTGCTGTTCGGGGCGGCATGCGCGGGCCGCGCGGCCTGCTCCGCGACCGGACGGCACAGGTTCGGCTGGCTGGCGATGCTGATTGCCCTGGTGGGCTGGGCGGTCGGCGAGGTGATCTGGGCCGTCTACGAGGCGCGTCCGGTACTCGCCCACGTCACACACCCGGCCAAGGCCGAGATCGTGCTGCTGCTCTGGCCGTTCGGCGCCATGGCCTCGCTCGCGCTCTTGTCGCGCGTGTCCCGCCACAGCCCGCGGCGACTGCTGCTCGACGGGCTGATCGTGGCGACCTCCCTGTTCGTCGTGTCGTGGGCCTTGGTGCTCGACAAGGAGCTGCGGGTGGAAAGCGGCCCGAGGCTGGCAACGGTCGCCGAGGTGTTCAACGACGTCGTCCTGCTGACCATCGCCATCCTGCTGCTGGCACGCGGCGTGACCGGAGACATTCCCAGTCGCAATCTGCTGGCGGGCGGAGTGGCAACGATCAGCGTTGCCGACATCGCGACGGTGTTCAGGAGCGGGGTCGGCACCTACCAGGTCAGCGCCGTGGCGGACCTGGGCAGGGTGGCCGGTTTGGCAATGATCGCGCTGGCCGCGCTCGCCAGCCTCAACGAGTCGCCGCTGCCGGCGTCACGCGGCGAGCAGATCCGCTCGCGCACCCGCCTGTGGTTGCCCTATCTCCCACTCGTGATTGCCTCCGCGGTCGGACTCGCCCACGCGGTGGGGCTGATGGCGCATGGGCCGCTGCTGTTCGCGCTGGGAATCCTGGTGGCCGCGGTGCTCGCGCGGCAGTTCGTGGTCCTGATGGAGAACCAGAGCCTGTTGTCGGAGGTCGCGCGGGAAGCTTTCCGCGACAGCCTGACCGGACTGGCCAATCGGGCCTACTTCCTGCAGCGGCTGGAGGAGGCCGTCGCCCGTCGACAACTCGACGCCCTACCCATCGGGATGCTGTTCTTAGACCTCGACAATTTCAAATCCGTCAACGACGCCCTCGGTCATCCCGCCGGCGACGAACTGCTGGTCCAGGTGGCCGCGCGGCTCACCGCCACCTTGGGCGACAACTGCGTCACCGCTCGCCTCGGTGGTGACGAATTCGCCGTGCTGCTCGAGGGTTCCGTCGAGGACTTGCGCGAGGCGGCGCATCGGGTTCTCGAGGCGTTCCACACCCCGATCCTGGTGGACGGCATTCCCATCCCGGTCCGGCCGAGCGTCGGCTTCACGGTGGCCACGTCCGATTCGGAGTGCAGCGTCGAGCAGCTCCTCCGCCACGCCGACCTGGCCATGTATACGGCCAAACGCGAAGGCGGCCAATGCGTTCGCAGCTTTGTGCCCGATTTGCCGCTCGCGTACTCGTTTTCGGTCGACCAGCTGACCGCGTCGTCCCCGGTGGTGGACGCCGTGGTGGAGGCGAGCACCGCCCCGAAGCTCAGACGAGCCGCCGACCTGACGGCGCCAAAACCGGCGCAGCCACAGGATGGCCGCGACGGCGTTCGATGGCCACCGACGGCGATCCGGATCGCGCTGGCCGCCTTGGCGATTGGCGTGCTCGCCTTCACCGCGGCCAGCGCCCTCTTCCCGGATGCCAGCCACAGCGTCTTCTTCGCCAAATCCCTGTATTCGGCGTTGAACCTGGTGGCGGCCGGCTTGATCGCCCTTCGCGCATACCGCCTCAGGGCCGACCGGGTCGCGTGGTCGATGATCGCAACCGGGATGGCGCTCTCGGCGCTCGGTGACGTCGTCTATGCGTTGTGGGTACCCAACGCCCATTCGCCGTCGGTCGCCGATCCCGAATACCTGGCGTTCTATCCGTTCGTCTTCGCCGGGATTCTGCTGCTGATGCGGTCGCACCTGAAGCGGGTGCCGATGCCGATCCGCCTCGATTCTTTGGTGTGCGCGCTGGCCATCGCCGCGCTGGCCGCCGCGCTGCGGGCCGGACCCATGCACGCCGCCGCGGCCAAGACGCCGGCCACCGTGCTGGTGGGTCTCGTCTACCCGTGGGGCGATCTGGTGCTGCTGGCTCTGGCCGTTGGGATGCTGCCAGTCCTGGGCTGGCGCAGCGAGTTTCGCTGGGGATTGCTTGTCGCCGGGCTGGTGGGCTTTGCGGTCGCCGACACCGCGTACCTATTCGAGACCTCCGCGGGTTCGTACCGGGTGGGCACCACGCTGGACGCACTCTGGCCGGCGTCGTCGCTGCTGGTGGCGATGGCCAGTTGGGCCCGGTCGTCGTCGGCGATACCGGCCGCGCGGCGCGGACTCGGCTCCTACGCGGTGCCGGTGACGTGCACGGTCGTGGCGCTCGGCGTCGCCATCCTGGGGCACAACTCACGGCTCGCTTCGACGCTCGCGGCGCTGAGCCTCGTCGCGGTCGCCGCGCGGTTCTCGGTGAGCTTCCGGGACGTCAGCATGCTGGCCGAGAGCCACAAGCAAGCCATGACCGACGAATTGACCACGCTGCCCAATC
>NZ_LZJB01000227.1:0-718 GCF_001666895.1 Mycobacterium sp. E3298 | reverse complement strand
CGCGGGGCTGATCAGCGAGCTCGGCGTGGAGGCCGTCCAGGTCGACGACGAGAAGCTGCCGCGCTACATCGCCGGCGTGCTGGCCCGCTTGCAGGAGGTCTGGATGGGTCGGCAGATCGCCGAGGTGAAGTCCAAGCTGCAGCGCATGTCGCCGATCGAGCAGGGCGACGAGTACCACGCGCTGTTCGGCGACCTGGTCGCGATGGAGGCCTACCGGCGCAGCCTGCTGGAACAGGCTAGCGGCGACGATCTGACGATGTGAGGGCCTCGTCGGCCGCCCGTTCGTCGGCCGCCCGCTCCATGATGGCCGTTTGGTCGTCAAGCTCGGCGACCGTCACGAAGCCGGAGTCCGGGGAGATCCGGTTCGCGACCTTGCGGCGGCCCCCTTCGATCATCGACTTGGCCACGGGACTGCTGGTCAGCGCGCGATAGGTGCCGACGATCTGCTCGTAGCGGCGGCGCCCGGCCTTCGAGCCCAGCACGTAACCCAGCCCCAGCACCACGACATACCGGATCAAAAGCGTTCCTCCCGACTAGCGACCGTTCCATCCTGCCTCACCCGGCCCGGTGCGTGCGCGCCCGATCCGTCCTTATGCAGTTGGGCGCGGATATGCCAGTACGCTAGAGTCGTCCCGCGATCGTGTTGATCCCCTGTAGCTCAATTGGCAGAGCGTTCGGCTGTTAACCGATAGGTTCCTGGTTCGAGTCCAGGCGGGGG
>NZ_LZJB01000226.1:0-37565 GCF_001666895.1 Mycobacterium sp. E3298 | reverse complement strand
ACGATCTCGCGGCTCGTGTCGGCGCGCCCCTGGTGTTGCGCGGCGTCGGAGTCCGGCGGGTCGCCGCCGACCGCGGCGTTCCGATCGAGCTGCTCACCGACAACGTCGAGGAGCTCGTCTCCCGCGAAGACGTCGACATCGTCGTGGAGTTGATGGGGCCGGTGGAACCGGCGCGAAAGGCCATCCTGCGCGCGCTCGAGCACGGCAAGTCGGTCGTCACCGCGAACAAGGCGCTGCTGGCGACCTCCACCGGGGAGCTGGCGCAGGCCGCCGAAAACGCCCACGTCGACCTGTATTTCGAGGCCGCGGTCGCGGGCGCCATCCCGGTCATCCGCCCGCTCACCCAATCGCTGGCGGGGGACACGGTGCTGCGGGTCGCCGGCATCGTGAACGGCACCACCAACTACATCCTGTCCGCGATGGACAGCACCGGCGCCGACTACGACACCGCCCTGGCCGAGGCGAGCGCACTTGGCTACGCCGAGGCCGACCCCACGGCCGACGTCGAAGGCTACGACGCCGCGGCCAAGGCCGCGATCCTGGCGTCGATCGCCTTCCACACCCGGGTGACCGCCGACGACGTCTATCGCGAGGGCATCACCAAGATCACCCCGGCCGACTTCGCCTCCGCGCGGTCGTTGGGTTGCACCATCAAGCTGCTGTCCATCTGCGAGCGCGTCACCACCGAGGACGGTCAGGAACGGGTGTCGGCCCGCGTCTACCCGGCGCTGGTGCCGCTGTCGCATCCGCTGGCCACGGTCAACGGCGCGTTCAACGCGGTCGTGGTCGAGGCCGCGGCGGCCGGGCGGCTGATGTTCTACGGTCAGGGCGCGGGCGGCGCCCCCACCGCGTCCGCGGTCACCGGCGACCTGGTGATGGCCGCCCGCAACCGGGTGCTGGGCAGCCGTGGGCCGAAGGAATCCAAGTACGCCCAACTTCCTGTCGCCCCAATGGGTTTGATCTCCACCCGCTACTACGTCAGCATGAACGTCGCCGACAAGCCGGGTGTGTTGTCCACGGTGGCGGCCGAGTTCGCCAAGCGTGAGGTGAGCATCGCCGAGGTTCGCCAGGAGGGCGTGGTGGACGAAGGCGGGCGGCGGGTGGGAGCCCGCGTCGTGGTCGTCACCCACAGCGCCACCGATGCCGCGCTCTCCGAAACCGTCGACGCGCTGGCGGATCTGGATGTCGTGCAGGGCGTCACCAGTGTGCTGCGACTGGAAGAGACCGGCCGATGAGCGTCCCGCGCACCGCCGTGCACCAGCCGTGGCCGGGGTTGATCGCCGCGTACCGGGACCGCCTGCCGATCGGCGATGACTGGACGCCGGTCACCCTCCTCGAAGGCGGCACCCCGCTGATCGCGGCGACGCGCCTTTCCGAGAAGACCGGCTGCACGGTGCATCTCAAGGTCGAGGGCCTCAATCCGACCGGCTCGTTCAAGGACCGGGGCATGACCATGGCGGTCACCGACGCACTGGCGCGCGGCCAGCAGGCCGTGTTGTGCGCGTCGACCGGCAACACCTCCGCGTCCGCGGCGGCGTACGCCGCCCGCGCCGGCATCACCTGCGCGGTGCTCATCCCGCAGGGCAAGATCGCGATGGGCAAGCTGGCACAGGCGGTCATGCACGGCGCCAAGATCATTCAGATCGACGGCAACTTCGACGACTGCCTGGAATTGGCCCGCAAGATGGCCGCGGACTTCCCGACGATCGCGTTGGTCAACTCCGTCAACCCCGTACGCATCGAGGGCCAGAAGACGGCGGCGTTCGAGATCGTCGACGCGCTGGGCGCCGCGCCGGACGTGCACGCCCTCCCGGTCGGCAACGCGGGCAACATCACCGCGTACTGGAAGGGCTACACCGAATACCACCACGACGGCGTGATCGACAAGCTGCCCCGCATGCTGGGCACCCAGGCGGCCGGGGCCGCGCCCCTGGTGCACGGCGCACCGGTCAGCCACCCGGAAACGATCGCGACCGCGATACGCATCGGTGCGCCCGCGTCGTGGGCGGCCGCGGTCAACGCGCAGCAGCAGTCCAACGGCCGGTTCCTGGCCGCCACCGACGACGAGATCCTGGCCGCGTACCACCTGGTGGCCGAGAGTGAGGGCGTGTTCGTCGAACCCGCGTCGGCGGCCAGCATCGCCGGTCTGCTCAAGGCCGTCGACGACGGTTGGGTGGCGCGCGGCTCCACGGTGGTGTGCACGGTGACCGGCAATGGCCTCAAGGACCCGGACACGGCGCTGAGGGATATGCCCACCGTGTCCCCGCTGCCCGTCGATCCGGTGCTCGTCGTCGAGAAGCTGGGGCTGGCGTAAGAAATGACGTCCCAGATGCTGCCCGCCGGGCTGGTGGCAAGCTCCGTGGTGTCGGCGTCCAGCGCCAACCTGGGTCCCGGTTTCGACAGCATCGGCCTGGCGTTGCGTCTCAGCGACGAAATCGTCGTGGAGACAACCGATTCTGGGCTGGAAGTGCTGGTCGAGGGCGAGGGCGCCGCGCAGGTGCCCCGGGGCCCCGAACACCTGGTGGTGCGCGCCATCGAATGCGGGCTGCGGGCCGCGGGCGTCCGGGCCGCGGGCCTGGTGGTCCGCTGCCGCAACGCCATCCCACACTCCCGCGGTCTTGGCTCGTCCGCGGCGGCCGTGGTCGGCGGCCTGGCGGCGGCGAACGGCCTTGTCGCGCAGTGTGATTCGAAACCGCTGAGCGACGCGCAGCTGATTCAGCTGTCTTCGGAGTTCGAGGGCCACCCGGATAACGCCGCCGCCGCCGTGCTGGGCGGTGCGGTGGTGTCCTGGATCGACGCCTCCGGTGACCGGCCACGGTATGCGGCGGTGCCGCTGCGGCTTCACCCCGACATCCGCCTGTACGCGGCCATACCCCAGCAGCGTTCCCTGACCGCGGAGACCCGGGTGCTGCTGCCCGCCCAGGTGAGTCACGACGACGCGCGGTTCAACGTCAGCCGCGCCGCCTTGCTGGTGGTAGCGCTGACCGAACGCCCGGACCTGCTGATGCCGGCCACCGAAGATGTGCTGCATCAACCCCAGCGCGCCCCGGCGATGCCCGGTTCCGCGGAATATTTGCGCCTGTTCCGGCGTCATAACGTGTCGGCGACACTTTCCGGGGCGGGTCCAGCACTGATTGCGCTCAGCACAGCGCCGGAGTTGCCCTCGGAAGTGGTGGAGTACGGGGCCGCCAATGGATTTGCCCTCACTGAGATGACCGCCGGCGAAGGAGTTCGCTGGAGCCCGGGCGTCACAGTCTCCGGTTGATCCACAGCGTGGCCGGAGGGTTTGCTTGCTTCCAACAAAGATGCGGGCTATCCTCGGTTCCGTCCAGCAATCGCAGCATCTGCATCTGCATCCATACTGCCTTGCCGCTAGGACACACCAATTCTTCTCGTGAACGAGGTTCGCCGCTTACTCCGCCGACTAAGGCGATCACCGTTGCACAGTCGATATTTGGGCGCACTCGGCGATTTGCTGAATGCAACGAAACCCCCGGATGACCTGTTCAGCGGGGGAAGAAAGGAAATCCGTGACCGATACGGACCTGTTCACGGCTGACGCGAGCACCGACAGCAATGAGGTGTCGAACGCCGTGACCCCAGACACATCCGACGGCAAAATCAATGCCCCTGTTGGCTCCCTGTCCACCATGGTGCTTCCCGAACTGCGCGCGCTGGCTAACGAAGTCGGCGTCAAGGGGACGTCGGGCATGCGCAAGAACGAACTCATCGCCGCCATAAAGGAAATCAGGGGACAGTCCAACGGGACTTCCGCCCCCGCGGCCCCCGAGGAGAGCGGCAAGTCCGACACCGCCGCCCCCGAAGCGCCGGCCGGCGAGGACCACCAGAACGGTTCGACCACCGAAGCGCCCCGACGCGAACGGCGCAGCGCCTCCCGCGAGCCCGGCGCCGCCCGCGGCGGCGACGACTCCGACGGCGAACGCACACGCAATCGTGAGGGCGGGGCCGCCGGCGAGGGGGGCACCCGTCAGGGCGGCAAGCGTGACTCCCAGGGTGAGGAGCGCGGCCAGGATTCCGGCGGCGACCAGAGCGGGGATCAGCAGGGCTCGGGCGGCCAGCAAGGTCGAGGCGGCTCGAACCAGCAAAACCAGCAAGACGACGACGGCGAGGGCCGTCAGGGCCGCCGTGGGCGCCGCTTCCGCGATCGCAGACGCCGCGGTGAGCGGTCCGGCGAAGGGGGCGACACCGAGCTGCGCGAGGACGACGTCGTCCAGCCGGTCGCCGGCATCCTTGACGTGCTCGACAATTACGCGTTCGTCCGCACCTCCGGTTACCTGGCCGGTCCGCACGACGTCTACGTCTCGATGAACATGGTGCGGAAGAACGGCCTGCGCCGCGGCGACGCGGTGACCGGCGCGGTCCGCGTGCCCAAGGACGGCGAACAGCCCAACCAGCGGCAGAAGTTCAACCCGCTGGTCCGCCTGGACAGCGTCAACGGCGGTCCGGTCGAGGACGCGAAAAAGCGCCCCGACTTCAGCAAGCTGACGCCCCTGTACCCCAATCAGCGGCTCCGCCTGGAGACCACCCCGGATCGGCTGACCACCAGGGTCATCGACCTGATCATGCCGATCGGCAAGGGCCAGCGCGCCCTGATCGTGTCCCCGCCCAAGGCGGGTAAGACGACGATCCTGCAGGACATCGCCAACGCGATCACCCGCAACAACCCGGAATGCCACCTCATGGTCGTGCTTGTCGACGAGCGGCCCGAAGAGGTCACCGACATGACCCGCTCGGTCAAGGGCGAGGTCATCGCCTCCACTTTCGACCGGCCGCCGTCGGACCACACGTCGGTCGCCGAGCTGGCGATCGAACGCGCCAAGCGGCTCGTCGAGCAGGGCAAGGACGTCGTGGTGCTGCTTGACTCGATCACCCGCCTCGGCCGTGCCTACAACAACGCGTCACCCGCGTCGGGCCGGATCCTGTCCGGTGGTGTCGACTCCACCGCCCTGTACCCGCCGAAGCGATTCCTGGGTGCGGCACGAAACATCGAGGAAGGCGGATCGCTGACGATCATCGCCACCGCGATGGTCGAGACCGGCTCCACCGGTGACACGGTCATCTTCGAGGAGTTCAAGGGCACCGGTAACGCCGAGCTCAAGCTGGACCGCAAGATCTCCGAGCGACGGGTCTTCCCGGCGGTCGACGTGAACCCCTCCGGTACCCGCAAGGACGAGCTGCTGCTATCGCCGGACGAGTTCGCGATCGTGCACAAGCTGCGCCGCGTGCTGTCGGGCCTGGACTCGCACCAGGCCATCGACCTGCTGATGTCCCAGCTGCGCAAGACGAAGAACAACTACGAGTTCCTGGTGCAGGTCTCCAAGACCACGCCGGGATCGATGGACAACGACTAGCCGGCGGTGGACCGGTCGGTCACGACACATAAACCACGAACAGGACACGCCCACAGACCCCGCAATGGTTTATGTCTCGCGGCAACCGCCGGCCATAGCCGCCGCCCCGCCCCAGCCACGGGAATGCCACAGCGAACCCCGTTGTTTTGGGGGACAGTGGTTGACCTGGCATAATCGACGCTCGACAAGATCGAAGAGGACAGCATGAAATCTGACATTCACCCCGCTTACGGGGAGACCACCGTGCACTGCGGGTGCGGAAACACCTTCACCACCCGCAGCACCAAGGCCGGCGGCAACATCGTCGTCGAGGTGTGCTCGCAGTGCCACCCCTTCTACACCGGCAAGCAGAAGATTCTGGACAGCGGCGGCCGGGTGGCGCGCTTCGAGAAGCGGTACGGCAAGCGCAAGGGTGCCGCGGCGGACAACACCGACAAATAGCTGCATTGCCGACGCCCGAACTGTGCACGAAGCACAGGCCGGGCGTCGGTTTGCGTTTGCGGCAATGGGATGCGGCTGAACGGGGCAGGAGGTGAGAGGTGACGCAGCCGATGCAGACGATTGACGTGCTGCTGGCCGAACACGCCGAGCTCGAGCAACGGCTAGCGGATCCCGACCTGCACAGCAATCCCGCCGAGGCGCGCAAGGCCGGTCGCCGGTTCGCCCGGTTGGCCCCGATCGTCGCCACTTATCGCAAGCTGGAGTCGTCGCGCGGCGATCTGGAGACCGCGCGGGAATTGGCCGCCGACGACGACTCTTTCGCCGACGAGGTGACCGAACTCGAGTCGCGGGTCGCCGAATTGGACACCCAATTGACCGACATGCTGGCCCCGCGCGACCCGCATGACGCCGACGACATCGTGCTCGAGGTGAAATCCGGTGAGGGCGGCGAAGAATCCGCATTGTTCGCCGCGGACCTGGCCCGGATGTACATCCGCTACGCCGAGCGACACGGCTGGAACGTCACCGTGCTGGACGAGACCACGTCGGATCTCGGCGGCTACAAGGACGCGACGCTGTCCATCGCCAGCAAGGGTGACTCCGCCGACGGGGTGTGGTCGCGAATGAAGTTCGAGGGTGGGGTGCACCGGGTGCAGCGCGTCCCGGTGACGGAATCCCAAGGCAGGGTGCACACTTCGGCGGCCGGCGTGCTGGTCTATCCCGAGCCCGAAGAAGTGGGTGAGGTCCAGATCGACGAGTCGGATCTGCGCATCGACGTGTACCGCTCGTCCGGCAAGGGCGGGCAGGGTGTGAACACCACCGACTCTGCGGTCCGCATCACGCACCTGCCCACCGGGATCGTGGTGACCTGCCAGAACGAACGCTCGCAACTGCAGAACAAGACGCGCGCGTTGCAGGTGCTGGCCGCTCGCCTGCAGGCCCTGGCCGAAGAACAGGCGCTGGCCGACGCGTCGGCCGATCGAGCCAGCCAGATTCGGACCGTGGACCGCAGCGAACGAATCCGCACCTACAACTTTCCGGAGAACCGGATCACCGACCACCGGATCGGTTACAAGGCGCACAATCTCGATCAGGTGCTCGACGGGGACCTCGACGCGATGTTCGATGCGTTGGGCGCCGCCGACAAACAATCCCGGCTGCAACAGGCATGAGTGCCGTGCGGCGCGCGATCGATTCCGCTGCGGCGACGCTCGCCGAAGCGGGGATCGCCTCCGCCCGCTGGGATGCCGAGGAGCTGGCCGCGCACGTGACGGGAACCGAGCGCGGCCGGCTGGCCCTGCTCGATTCGCCCGGCGACGACTTCTTCAGCCGCTACCGCGATGTCGTGGCCGCGCGCTCGCGGCGGGTGCCGTTGCAGCATCTCACCGGGACGGCCGCGTTCGGGCCGCTGATGCTGCAGGTCGGCCCCGGCGTCTTCATACCGCGCCCGGAAACCGAAGCCCTCTTGGCGTGGATCAGCCAACAACGCCTCCCTTCCCGGCCCGTGATCGTCGACCTGTGCACCGGATCCGGCGCGTTGGCGGTGGCGCTGGCTCAGTTGAACCCTGGGGCACGGATCATCGCCGTCGACGACTCGGAGGCCGCCCTCGAGTTCGCGCGCCGCAACGCGGCGGGCACGGCGGTCGAACTCGTGCGGGCCGACGTCACCGTGCCCCGCCTCCTGCCGGAACTGGACGGCGGTGTCGACGTGGTGGTGGCCAACCCGCCCTACGTCCCCGACGTCGCACCCGTGGAACCTGAAGTGGCCCAACATGATCCACACCACGCCGTGTTCGGCGGCCCGGACGGGATGGCGGTGATCGGCCCGATCGTCGAGCTGGCCGGGCGCTGGCTGCGTCCGGGTGGCGTCTTCGCCGTCGAACACGACGACACCACCTCGGCGGAGACCGTCGAATTGGTCCGCAGGACAGCGCTTTTCGGAGAAATCGCGAAGCGTAAAGACCTGGCCGGCCGGCCGCGATTCGTGACGGCCCGAAGGAGTGGCGCCGGTGAGTGAAGTCTTCGACTGCGCCGATCCCGACCGGCGTGCGCGCGGAATCGCCTCGGCGGCGGGCGCCATCAAGGGTGGCCGCCTGGTCGTCATGCCGACGGACACCGTGTACGGCGTCGGCGCCGATGCCTTCAACAGCGCCGCCGTGACGGCCCTGCTCTCCGCGAAGGGCCGCGGCCGGGACATGCC
Organism: Mycobacterium sp. E3298; assembly: GCF_001666895.1. Classification (NCBI taxonomy): domain Bacteria; kingdom Bacillati; phylum Actinomycetota; class Actinomycetes; order Mycobacteriales; family Mycobacteriaceae; genus Mycobacterium; species Mycobacterium sp. E3298. The sequence continues at coordinate 29,552 of NZ_LZJB01000226.1, read as the reverse complement.
GGTCGGCGTGCTGGTCGGCTCCTGGCACACCATCGAGGGCCTGGTCTACACCATGCCGGGCGGGGCCCGCGAGCTGATCCGCGCGTTCTGGCCGGGCGCGCTGAGCCTGGTGGTGACGCAGGCGCCGTCGCTGCAATGGGACCTCGGCGACGCCCGCGGCACCGTGATGCTGCGGATGCCGCTGCACCCGGTGGCCATCGAGCTGTTGCGCGAGGTGGGACCCATGGCGGTATCCAGCGCGAACGTTTCCGGCCGCCCGCCTGCGGTCGACGCCGGCGAGGCCCGAGAACAGCTCGGCGACCTCGTCGACGTCTACCTCGACGCGGGACCGGCCGAGCAACAGGCCGCTTCGACGATCGTCGACCTGACCGGTGCCGCCCCGCGCATCCTGCGACCCGGTCCGGTGAGCGCCGCACGGATCGCCGAAGTGCTCGGAGTGGATCCCGAAAGCCTGACCGCCCAGGCCTGACCGGAGCGGTTCTGTCGTTGCCAGGTTGGTGCAGTACGGTCTCGACGTGTCCAGCGACCCGGCCAGCGACGTAGCCAACCTCGCCAATGGCCTGCTCGCCCTGGCTGACCGCGGCGCCGGTGTCCCGCTGCGCGAGCTTGCCCTCGTGGGGCTGACCGCCGCGATCATCACGTACTTTGCGACCGGTCCCGTGCGGGTGCTCGCCACCCGGCTCGGGGCCGTCGCCTATCCGCGGGAACGCGACGTGCACGTGACCCCGACCCCGCGCATGGGCGGGCTGGCGATGTTCCTCGGTGTCATCTCGGCCGTCTTCCTGGCGTCGCAGCTTCCTGCGCTGACCCGCGGCTTCGTCTATTCGACGGGCATGCCGGCGGTGCTGGTGGCCGGCGCGGTGATCATGGGCATCGGGCTCATCGACGACCGCTGGGGCCTGGACGCCCTGACGAAGTTCGCCGGCCAGATCACCGCAGCCAGCGTGCTGGTCACCATGGGCGTGGCCTGGAGCGTCCTCTACATCCCGATCGGCGGAGTCGGCACCATCGTGCTGGACCAGGCGTCGTCGATCCTGCTCACGTTGGCGCTGACGGTGTCCATCGTGAACGCGATGAACTTCGTCGACGGGCTGGACGGACTGGCGGCGGGGCTCGGGCTGATCACCGCGCTGGCGATCTGCATGTTCTCGGTCGGCCTGCTGCGCGACCACGGCGGTGATGTTCTCTTCTATCCGCCCGCCGTGATCTCCGTGGTGCTCGCGGGGGCCTGTCTGGGATTCCTGCCGCACAACTTTCACCGCGCCAAGATCTTCATGGGTGATTCCGGTTCGATGCTGATCGGCCTGATGCTCGCCGCCGCCTCGACCACCGCCGCCGGCCCCGTCTCACAGAACGCCTACGGAGCGCGCGACGTGTTCGCCCTGTTGTCACCTTTCCTGCTGGTGGTCGCGGTCATGTTCGTGCCGATGCTGGATTTGCTGCTGGCGATCGTGCGCCGTACCCGCGCGGGCCGCAGCGCGTTCAGCCCCGACAAGATGCACCTGCACCACCGCCTGCTGCAGATCGGCCATTCCCACCGCCGCGTGGTGCTGCTGATCTACCTCTGGGTGGGCATTGTCGCGTTCGGAGCGGCCAGCACGATTTTCTTCAATCCGCGCGACACCGCCGCGGTGATGCTGGGCGCCATCGTGGTCGCCGGCATCGCGACCGCGATCCCGTTGATGCGCCGGCGGGAAGAGTACGAAGACGACGACTACGACAGCTAGTAGTAGTGGGGTTCGCCGTATGGTACGGTGCAGGTAGAAGCCCAAAAAGCCGCACAGATTGCCGGTCCGTCGGACGCCGTTTCGATCGGGTCGGCTGAGGACTCGCGTCGGGTGATACCCCTTGGGTGGATCCACTGTGACGTGCGATACGCTCGGCGGGCCACCGATCAGTCGGTCGGGGGACTCCCGCTCTACCAACTTGGGATTGAGGTGCTGCAGTGACGACACCAGCGCAGGACGCGCCGTTGGTGTTCCCCTCTGTTGCGTTCCGACCGGTCCGCCTGTTGGTGCTCAGCATCGCCGTCACCGCGGCGGCCGTCGTCGCCGCCGGACTGACCGGTCACCTCATGGTCGGGGTGTTCTTCGGCGTCGGGTTGCTGCTTGGTTTGCTCAATGCCCTTCTGGTGCGTCGTTCCGTCGCGTCGATCACCGCCAAAGAGCATCCGATGAAAAGCACGATGGCGCTGAATTCGGCCACCCGGCTGGCCGTCATCACCGTCATCGGGCTGGTCATCGCCTACATCTTCCGGCCCGCGGGCCTGGGCGTCGTGTTCGGCTTGGCGCTGTTCCAGATCTTGCTGGTGGCATCGACGGCTCTTCCGGTCTGGAAGAAGCTGCGCGCCGGCGACTGGGCAGACGACGCGGGCGGCGCGCTGGCGGGATCGGAAGGAACGGAAGGAAAGAACGGCACCGATGACTGAGACGACGTTCCTGGCCGCCGCGATCGAGGTTGGCGAGCACAACCAAGCCAAGTGGCTCGGGTTGACCGTCAACACCGACACGATCCTGTCGACCGCGATCGCCGCGGTGATCGTCCTGGCGCTTGCCTTCTTCCTGCGCGCGAAGATCACGTCGACCGGCGTCCCCAGCGGTGTGCAGTTGTTCTGGGAAGCCATCACCGTCCAGATGCGCGATCAGATCGAGAGTGCGGTCGGGATGCGGATCGCGCCATTCGTATTGCCTTTGGCCGTCACCATTTTCGTGTTCATTCTGATCTCCAACTGGCTGTCGGTGCTTCCGCTGCAATACACCGACAAGTCCGGGCACACCACCGAGTTGCTGAAGTCCGCGGCCGCAGACATCAATTACGTTCTGGCCCTGGCGCTGTTCGTGTTCGTCTGCTACCACGTGGCGGGCATCTGGCGCCGCGGCATCGTCGGCCACCCGCTCGCCGTGCTCAAGGGCCACGTGGCGTTCCTGGCGCCGATCAACCTGGTCGAAGAGCTCGCCAAACCGATCTCGTTGTCGCTCCGACTTTTCGGCAACATCTTCGCCGGCGGCATCCTGGTCGCGCTGATCGCGCTCTTCCCCCCGTACATCATGTGGGCGCCCAACGCGATCTGGAAGGCTTTCGACCTCTTCGTCGGGGCGATCCAGGCGTTCATCTTCTCGATCTTGACGATCCTCTACTTCAGCCAAGCCATGGAGATCGAGGAGCATCATGACTGAGACCATCATGTATTGCTTTGTCCCACACACCATTACAGAGGCCTGGTAGACCACTACCAGCTATCAAGGAGGATAAGAATGGCTCTGGACCCCCAAGTCGCTGCCGCTGCGCTCATCGGCGGTGGACTCATCATGGGCGGTGGCGCGATCGGCGCCGGTATCGGTGACGGTATTGCCGGTAACGCGCTGGTCTCCGGCATCGCCCGCCAGCCCGAGGCGCAAGGTCGGCTGTTCACGCCGTTCTTCATCACCGTTGGTCTGGTCGAGGCCGCGTACTTCATCAACCTGGCCTTCATGGCGCTGTTCGTCTTCGCCACACCCGTCGGCACCTAATTCGCTGTGATGGGTGACGCGAGTCTGAGCGTTCTGGCATCCAGCCAGGTGATGGCCGAGGGAGGCAACAACTTCCTCGTTCCCAACGGCACGTTCTTCTTTGTGCTGGCCATCTTCCTGATCGTGCTGGCCGTCATCGGCACCTTCGTGGTGCCGCCGGTCATGCGGGTGTTGCGCGAGCGCGACAACATGGTTGCCAAGACGGCCGCCGACAACAAGAAGGCGACCGAGCAGTTCGACGCCGCCAAGGCTGACTATGAGGAAGCCCTGACGGAGGCCCGGGTCCAGGCGTCGTCGTTGCGCGACAACGCCCGCGCCGAAGGCCGTAAGGTGGTCGAAGACGCGCGCGCCCGTGCCGAGCAGCAGGTGATGTCGACGTTGCAAATGGCATCCGAGCAATTGAAGCGGGAAAGAGACGCCGTGGAACTGGATTTGCGCGCCAACGTGGCGGGCATGTCGGCGAAGCTGGCCAGCCGGATCCTCGGCGTCGAGGTGGCCCCGGCCACCACGGCCGCGTCCGCAACCGGGAAATCTGGACGGTAATCGCGCATGTCGACTTTCATCGGGCAGTTGATCGGATTCGCGGCCATCGTGCTTCTGGTCGTGCGGTACGTCGTGCCGCCGGTGCGTCGTCTGATGGCTGCTCGCCAGGAGGCCGTGCGCCAGCAGCTGAAAGACTCTGCGGCAGCGGCGGATCGGCTGAAAGAGTCGACCACGGCCCATAGCAACGCCGTGGAATCCGCCAAGTCCGAAGCCGAACGGCTCGTCGAAGAAGCCCAAACCGACGCCGGGCGCATCGCCGAGCAGTTCCGGATCCAGGCCGACTCGGAATCCGAACGCATCACCACGCAGGGCGGCCGCCAGGTCGAACTGCTGCGGACACAGCTCAGCCGCCAGCTCCGCCTGGAACTCGGCCACGAGGCGGTACGCCAGGCGGGCGAGTTGGTGCGGAACTATGTCGCGGACCCGGAACAGCAGTCCGGCACCGTCGATCGGTTCCTGGACGACCTCGAAGCGATGGCCCCGGCGCCCGCCGAGGTCGAGTACCCACTGTTGGCAAAGATGCGCTCCGCCAGTCGGGTGGCAGTGGCCGGCCTGGCGGAGCGGTTCGGCGACATCGCCAAAAACCTTGACAACAAAGCGCTTTCTACCCTCTCGTCGGAGCTTGTTTCGGTCGCCGAAATGCTGGACCGGGAGATCGTCGTCACCCGGTACTTGACCGTGCCCGCCGAGGACGCGGCCCCCCGCGTCCGGCTGATCGAGCGGCTGGTCTCCGGCAAGGTTTCCGACGCCACGCTCGACGTCCTGCGTCTGGCCGTGTCGGAACGCTGGTCGGCCAACTCCGATCTGGGCGACGCGATCGAGCACATCTCGCGGCAGGCGTTGCTCGAAGTCGCCGAACGGGAGAACAAGGTCGACGACGTCGAAGACCAGCTCTTCCGGTTCGCCCGCATCCTGGACGCGCAGCCGCGACTCGCCATCCTGTTGGGCGACTACGGCGTGCCCGTGGAAGGCCGGATCGACCTGCTGCGCAAGGTGCTTGACAGCGCCAGCGGCAGGGTCGACCCGATCGTCGTGGCGCTGCTGACCCAGACCGTCCAACTGCTGCGGGGCGAGTCGGCCGAGGAGGCCATCCAGTTCTTGGCGAAAGTCGCGGTGGCACGCCGCGGCGAGATCGTCGCGCAGGTCAGTGCGGCCGCCGAACTCAGCGACGCCCAGCGGTCTCGCCTCACCGACGTGCTCGGCCGCATCTACGGCCATCCGGTGACGGTGCAGCTGCAGACCTCCGAGGAGCTGCTGGGCGGCCTGCTCATCTCCGTGGCGGACGAAGTGATTGACGGGACACTCGCTTCGCGCCTCGCCGCTGCCCAGGCCCAATTGCCCGACTGACCCAACCACTCCCCATAACCACACGCGAACCACGATCAAGTAGGAAGACGAAAAGCCATGGCCGAGTTGACAATCTCCGCTGATGACATCCAGAGCGCCATCGAGGAGTACGTAGGCTCTTTCACCTCCGACACCTCCCGCGAAGAGGTCGGCACCGTCGTCGAGGCCGGGGACGGCATCGCGCACGTCGAAGGCCTGCCCTCCGTCATGACCCAGGAACTGCTCGAGTTCCCGGGTGGGGTCCTGGGCGTCGCGCTGAACCTCGACGAGCACAGCGTCGGCGCGGTGATCCTGGGTGACTTCGAGAAAATCGAAGAGGGCCAACAGGTCAAGCGCACCGGCGAGGTGCTGTCCGTTCCCGTCGGCGACGCCTTCCTGGGGCGCGTCGTCAACCCACTCGGTCACCCCATCGACGGTCGCGGAGACATCGACACCGACATTCGCCGCGCGCTGGAGATCCAGGCGCCGTCGGTGGTGCAGCGGCAAAGCGTGAGCGAGCCGCTGCAGACCGGCATCAAGGCCATCGACGCGATGACCCCGATCGGTCGCGGCCAGCGGCAGCTGATCATCGGCGACCGCAAGACCGGCAAGACCGCCGTCTGCGTCGACACCATCCTCAACCAGCGCGAGAACTGGGAGAGCGGCGACGAGAAGAAGCAGGTCCGCTGCGTGTACGTGGCGATCGGCCAGAAGGGCACCACGATCGCCTCGGTCCGGCGGGCGCTCGAAGAGGGCGGCGCGATGGACTACACCACCATCGTCGCGGCCCCGGCTTCCGACTCCGCCGGCTTCAAATGGCTTGCGCCGTACACCGGTTCGGCGATCGCCCAGCACTGGATGTACGACGGCAAGCACGTGCTGATCGTGTTCGACGACCTGAGCAAGCAGGCGGAGGCGTACCGCGCGATCTCGCTGCTGCTGCGCCGTCCGCCGGGCCGCGAGGCCTACCCCGGTGACGTGTTCTACCTGCACTCGCGCCTGCTGGAGCGCTGCGCGAAGCTTTCCGATGACCTCGGGGGCGGCTCGCTTACCGGTCTGCCGATCATCGAGACGAAGGCCAACGACATCTCGGCCTACATCCCGACCAACGTCATCTCGATCACCGACGGGCAGTGCTTCCTGGAATCCGATCTGTTCAACCAGGGTGTGCGTCCCGCCATCAACGTCGGTGTGTCGGTGTCCCGCGTGGGTGGTGCGGCTCAGATCAAGGCCATGAAAGAGGTCGCCGGCTCGCTGCGTCTGGACCTGTCGCAGTACCGCGAGCTGGAATCGTTCGCGGCCTTCGCCTCGGACCTGGACGCGACGTCGAAGGCGCAGCTCGAGCGCGGCGAACGGCTGGTCGAGCTGCTCAAGCAGCCGCAGTACCAGCCGATGCCCGTTGAGGAGCAGGTGGTTTCGATCTTCCTGGGTACCGGCGGTCACCTGGACTCGGTGCCCGTGGAGGACGTCAGGCGCTTCGAAACCGAACTGCTGGACCACATGCGGGCCTCGGAAGAGAACTTCCTGGCCGGCGTCCGCGACAGCGGCAAGCTCTCCGAAGAGGGCGAGAACCAGCTGACCGAGATCATCAACAACTTCAAGAAGGGCTTCGCGGCCACCGGCGGCGGCTCGGTGGTGCCCGACGAGCACGTCGAGCCCCTGGACGAAGAAGACCTCGAAAAGGAGTCGGTCCAGGTCAAGAAGGAGAAGCCGAAGGACAAGAAGGACGCCAAGAGCGGCTCCGGCAAGGACAAGAAGTAGCTAACAATGGCTGCCACACTTCGCGAACTACGCGGCCGGATTCGCTCGGCGGGGTCGATCAAGAAGATCACCAAGGCCCAGGAGATGATCGCGACGTCGCGCATCGGCAAGGCGCAGGCCCGGCTCGAAGCGGCCAGGCCCTACGCCTTTCAGATCACCTCGATGCTGACCACGCTGTCGTCCGAAGCCGCCCTGGACCACCCGTTGTTGGTCGAACGGGAAGAACCCAAGCGGGCCGGCGTCCTGGTGGTGTCCTCCGATCGTGGGCTGTGCGGCGCCTACAACTCGAGCATCTTCCGCCGGTCCGAGGAGCTGTTCTCCCTGTTGAGGGAGGAAGGCAAGACCCCGGTCGTATACACGGTTGGCCGGAAGGCGCAGAACTACTTCAAGTTCCGCAACTGGGACATCACCGACTCGTGGACCGGCTTCTCCGAGCAACCCAAGTACGAGAACGCCGCGGAGATCGCCGAAACCCTGGTCGAGACGTTCATGAAGGGCGCCGGTGACGACGAGTCGGCCGACGATCAGGGCGTCGACGAACTGCACATCGTCTACTCGGAATTCAAATCGATGATGTCGCAGGCCGCGGTGGCCCACCGCATCGCTCCGCTGGTCGTCGAGTACGTCGAGGACACCGAGGAACTGCACACGTTGTACTCGTTCGAGCCGGACGCGACAACGCTTTTCGAGTCGCTGCTGCCGCGGTACGTGACGACCCGCGTCTACGCCGCGCTGCTCGAATCGGCGGCGTCGGAGCTCGCGTCGCGCCAGCGGGCGATGAAGTCCGCGACCGACAACGCGGATGACCTGATCAAGGAACTGACGCTGATGGCGAACCGCGAGCGGCAGGCTCAGATCACCCAAGAGATCAGCGAAATCGTCGGTGGTGCAAACGCACTCGCCGACGCTCAGTAGCACACGAGGAAGAGAAGAAGAATATGGCTGCTACTACTGGAACCGCAGAGAAGACCGACAAGTCCACCAAGTCCGAGACCAGCGGCCGCGTGGTGCGGATCACCGGCCCCGTGGTCGACGTCGAGTTCCCGCGTGGATCCGTACCGGAACTGTTCAACGCCCTCAACGCGGAGATCACGTTCGAGGAACTCAAGAAGACGCTCACGTTGGAGGTCGCACAGCACCTCGGCGACAACCTGGTCCGCACGATCTCGTTGCAGCCCACCGACGGGCTGGTCCGTGGCGTCGAGGTGACCGACAGCGGTAAGCCGATCTCGGTGCCGGTCGGCCAGGACGTCAAGGGCCACGTCTTCAATGCGCTGGGCGACTGCCTGGACAAGCCGGGATACGGCGAGGACTTCGAGCACTGGTCGATCCACCGCAAGCCGCCGGCCTTCGAGGAGCTCGAGCCCCGCACCGAGATGCTCGAGACCGGGTTGAAGGTCGTCGACCTGCTCACCCCGTACGTGCGTGGCGGCAAGATCGCGCTGTTCGGCGGTGCCGGCGTGGGCAAGACCGTGCTGATCCAGGAGATGATCAACCGTATCGCCCGGAACTTCGGTGGTACTTCGGTTTTCGCCGGCGTCGGCGAGCGCACCCGCGAGGGCAACGACCTGTGGGTCGAGCTCAAAGAGGCCGACGTGCTCAAGGACACCGCGCTGGTGTTCGGTCAGATGGACGAGCCGCCCGGCACCCGTATGCGGGTGGCCCTGTCGGCGCTGACGATGGCCGAGTGGTTCCGCGACGAGGCCGGCCAGGACGTGCTGCTGTTCATCGACAACATCTTCCGGTTCACCCAGGCCGGATCCGAGGTCTCCACGCTGCTCGGCCGGATGCCGTCCGCGGTGGGTTACCAGCCCACGCTCGCCGATGAAATGGGTGAGCTGCAGGAGCGCATCACCTCGACGCGGGGCCGCTCGATCACCTCGATGCAGGCCGTCTACGTGCCCGCCGACGACTACACCGACCCCGCGCCGGCAACCACGTTCGCCCACCTGGACGCGACCACCGAGCTGTCGCGTTCGGTGTTCTCCAAGGGCATCTTCCCGGCGGTGGACCCGCTGGCGTCGAGCTCGACCATCCTGGACCCGAGTGTGGTCGGCGACGAGCACTACCGCGTCGCTCAGGAAGTCATCCGAATCCTGCAGCGGTACAAGGACCTTCAGGACATCATCGCCATCCTCGGTATCGACGAGTTGTCCGAAGAGGACAAGCAGCTGGTGCAGCGCGCGCGGCGCATCGAGCGGTTCCTCTCGCAGAACATGATGGCGGCCGAGCAGTTCACCGGCCAGCCGGGTTCCACCGTGCCGCTGAAGGAGACCATCGAGGCGTTCGACCGACTGTCCAAGGGCGACTTCGACCACATCCCCGAACAGGCCTTCTTCCTGATCGGCGGCCTGGACGACCTGGCCAAGAAGGCCGAAGGCTTCGGCGCCAAGTTGGACTCCTGAGGACCGAGCGCTAAGGCTCTGAAAGGCTCTGTGGCATGGCCGAATTGAACGTCGAGATAGTCGCCGTCGACCGCAAGATCTGGTCGGGTGAGGCAACGTTCTTGTTCACCCGCACCACCGTCGGCGAGATCGGCATCCTGCCCCGGCACATCCCGGTCGTCGCCCAGTTGGTCGACGACGCGATGGTACGCGTCGAGCGCGAAGGCGAAGACGATCTGCGGGTCGCCATCGAAGGCGGGTTCCTGTCGGTCACCGAGGAGACGGTGACCGTGTTGGCCGAGTCCGCCGCGTTCGAGTCCGAGATCGACGAAAGCGCCGCCAGGGAGGATTCGGAGTCCGACGACCCCCGGATCGCGGCGCGGGGGCGCGGCAGGTTGCGCGCCGTCGGCGCGATCGACTAGCCGCCTCGGACAAGACGATGAGCGCGCCCATGGTCGGCATGGTCGTGCTCGTTGTCGTCCTGGCGGGCGCGGTTGTCGCGCTGAGCTATCGGTTGTGGAAGCTGCGCCAGGGCGGCACCGCGGGGATCATGCGCGACATTCCCGCGGTCGGGGGCCACGGCTGGCGGCACGGCGTGATTCGTTACCGCGGCGGTGAGGCCGCGTTCTACCGGCTCTCCAGCCTGCGGCTGTGGCCGGACCGGCGGCTCAGCCGCAGGGGAGTGGAGATCGTGGCGCGGCGCGCACCGCGCGGGGACGAGTTCGACATCATGACCGACGAGATCGTCGTGGTGGAGCTGCGTGACACGACGCAGGACCGCAGGACCGGCTACGAGATCGCCCTGGACAAGGGCGCTTTGACGGCGTTCCTGTCGTGGCTGGAGTCCCGCCCGTCGCCGCGCGCCCGTCGTCGCAGCGTCTAGGGCTTGGCGCCAAGCTAACTCGCGCTGGGCGCGCCGCCACCGGGTTTCCAGAGCACGTCGCCGTCGGGGTTCGCCGCGCGCGCCAGGATGAAAAGTAGATCCGAAAGGCGGTTCAGGTACTTCGCCGGCAGGACGTTGACCTGCTGCGGCGCGGCGTCGATGGCCGCCCACGCCGACCGTTCCGCGCGACGGACGATCGTGCGGGCGACGTGCAGCAGCGCCGAAAGCGGCGAACCACCAGGCAGCACAAAGGAATTCAGCGCCGGCAGCTTCTCGTTATATTTGTCACACCAGCCCTCGAGCCGGTCGATGTAGGGCTGGGTGACCCGAAGCGGGGGATGCTCGGGGTTCTGCACCACCGGCGTCGACAGGTCCGCGCCGGCGTCGAACAGGTCGTTCTGGATCTGCCGCAGCACGCCGGCGATTTCCTCGTCGGGCTCACCCAGGGCGATCGCCACCCCGATCGCCGAGTTCGCCTCGTCACAATCCGCGTAGGCGACCAGGCGGGGATCGTTCTTGGAGACCCGCGAAAAGTCGCTCAACCCCGTCGTGCCGTCGTCACCGGTCCGGGTATAGATGCGGGTCAGGTGTATCGCCATGAGCAAGACGGTACTGCGGTGCGCGGCGGCGCCGTGGCTCGGCTCACGCCTTGACTCGCCCCTCGCCGCTTCGCGGCTGGGGGTGCCCCCACCTCGCTCCGCCGCGCGGAGCGCATCGTCGTCACGCGGGCTGACTGACAACCCGATACCGCTTCACTAGACTGACGCGGGTGGCAGAGCGATTCGTGGTGACCGGCGGCAACCGGTTGTCCGGCGAAGTCGCAGTGGGGGGCGCCAAGAACAGCGTGCTCAAGCTGATGGCCGCGGCGCTGTTGGCCGAAGGCACCAGCACCATCACCAACTGCCCCGACATCCTCGATGTGCCGTTGATGGCCGAGGTGTTGCGCGGCCTGGGCGCCACCGTCGAGCTCGACGGCGACGTCGCCCGGATCACCTCACCCGACGAGCCGAAGTACGACGCGGACTTTGCCGCGGTGCGACAGTTCCGGGCGTCGGTCTGCGTGCTCGGGCCGCTGGTCGGCCGCTGCAAGCGGGCCCGGGTCGCGCTGCCGGGTGGTGACGCGATCGGGTCCAGGCCGCTGGACATGCATCAGGCGGGGCTGCGCCAGCTGGGCGCCCAATGCAACATCGAGCACGGCTGCGTCGTCGCCCAGGCCGACACGTTGCGCGGTGCGGAGATCCAGCTCGAGTTCCCGTCGGTGGGCGCCACCGAAAACATCCTGATGGCCGCCGTGCTGGCCGAGGGCGTCACGACGATTCACAACGCCGCGCGCGAACCCGACGTCGTGGACCTGTGCACGATGTTGAATCAGATGGGCGCGCAGGTCGAAGGTGCCGGTTCGCCGACGATGACCATCACCGGCGTCCCGCGGCTACACCCCACCGAGCATCGCGTGATCGGGGACCGCATCGTCGCCGCCACCTGGGGTATCGCCGCCGCCATGACCAGGGGCGACATCTCGGTGACGGGCGTCGACCCGGCCCACCTTCAGGTGGTGCTGCACAAGCTGCACGACGCCGGCGCGACGGTCACCCAAACGGACAACAGCTTTCGGATCACCCAGTACGAGCGGCCCAAGGCCGTCAACGTCGCGACCCTGCCGTTCCCCGGATTTCCCACCGACCTGCAGCCGATGGCGATCGCGCTGGCGTCGATCGCCGACGGGACGTCGATGATCACGGAAAACGTCTTCGAGGCGCGTTTCCGTTTCGTCGAAGAAATGATCCGGCTGGGTGCCGACGCGCGCACGGACGGCCACCACGCGGTCGTGCGAGGCCTGCCGCAATTGTCCAGCGCCCCGGTGTGGTGTTCCGATATCCGCGCCGGCGCCGGCCTGGTGTTGGCGGGGCTCGTCGCCGACGGTGACACCGAGGTTCACGACGTCTTCCACATCGATCGCGGCTACCCGTTGTTCGTCGAAAACCTGGCGATTTTGGGAGCGGAGATCGAGCGGGTAGAGTAACCAAAGTCAGTGCCCCGCAGGGGCGGTCGCCACACCAGGCGACCGACACCCCGGGCGCTTGACTCCCTCGCTGGATTGGTACTAGCCTGGCACGGCTGCTCCCGAAACGGTCTTCAGAAGACCAAAACTGGGAGTTGACTCCACTGCCGGACTTGTATTAAGCTGGCAGGGTTGCCCCAAAACGGGCGAAACAAGTGTTGTTTGAGAACTCAATAGTGTGTTTGGTCTTTTTATTTGTTGTTGTTTTTTTGGCCATACCTAGCACTCCCCGTGTGTGGGTATGGCAATTTTTGATGCCAGTTATTTGGTGTCTTTTTGTTAGGTCAGATTTTCTCTGATTTGAAATTCACCTCGTTCTGCGAGGAGATTTTGTTTGGAGAGTTTGATCCTGGCTCAGGACGAACGCTGGCGGCGTGCTTAACACATGCAAGTCGAACGGAAAGGCCTCTTCGGAGGTACTCGAGTGGCGAACGGGTGAGTAACACGTGGGCAATCTGCCCTGCACTTCGGGATAAGCCTGGGAAACTGGGTCTAATACCGGATAGGACCACTTGGCGCATGCCTTGTGGTGGAAAGCTTTTGCGGTGTGGGATGGGCCCGCGGCCTATCAGCTTGTTGGTGGGGTGATGGCCTACCAAGGCGACGACGGGTAGCCGGCCTGAGAGGGTGTCCGGCCACACTGGGACTGAGATACGGCCCAGACTCCTACGGGAGGCAGCAGTGGGGAATATTGCACAATGGGCGCAAGCCTGATGCAGCGACGCCGCGTGGGGGATGACGGCCTTCGGGTTGTAAACCTCTTTCACCATCGACGAAGGCTCACTTTGTGAGTTGACGGTAGGTGGAGAAGAAGCACCGGCCAACTACGTGCCAGCAGCCGCGGTAATACGTAGGGTGCGAGCGTTGTCCGGAATTACTGGGCGTAAAGAGCTCGTAGGTGGTTTGTCGCGTTGTTCGTGAAATCTCACGGCTTAACTGTGAGCGTGCGGGCGATACGGGCAGACTAGAGTACTGCAGGGGAGACTGGAATTCCTGGTGTAGCGGTGGAATGCGCAGATATCAGGAGGAACACCGGTGGCGAAGGCGGGTCTCTGGGCAGTAACTGACGCTGAGGAGCGAAAGCGTGGGGAGCGAACAGGATTAGATACCCTGGTAGTCCACGCCGTAAACGGTGGGTACTAGGTGTGGGTTTCCTTCCTTGGGATCCGTGCCGTAGCTAACGCATTAAGTACCCCGCCTGGGGAGTACGGCCGCAAGGCTAAAACTCAAAGGAATTGACGGGGGCCCGCACAAGCGGCGGAGCATGTGGATTAATTCGATGCAACGCGAAGAACCTTACCTGGGTTTGACATGCACAGGACGCGTCTAGAGATAGGCGTTCCCTTGTGGCCTGTGTGCAGGTGGTGCATGGCTGTCGTCAGCTCGTGTCGTGAGATGTTGGGTTAAGTCCCGCAACGAGCGCAACCCTTGTCTCATGTTGCCAGCGGGTAATGCCGGGGACTCGTGAGAGACTGCCGGGGTCAACTCGGAGGAAGGTGGGGATGACGTCAAGTCATCATGCCCCTTATGTCCAGGGCTTCACACATGCTACAATGGCCGGTACAAAGGGCTGCGATGCCGCAAGGTTAAGCGAATCCTTTTAAAGCCGGTCTCAGTTCGGATCGGGGTCTGCAACTCGACCCCGTGAAGTCGGAGTCGCTAGTAATCGCAGATCAGCAACGCTGCGGTGAATACGTTCCCGGGCCTTGTACACACCGCCCGTCACGTCATGAAAGTCGGTAACACCCGAAGCCAGTGGCCTAACCCTTGGGAGGGAGCTGTCGAAGGTGGGATCGGCGATTGGGACGAAGTCGTAACAAGGTAGCCGTACCGGAAGGTGCGGCTGGATCACCTCCTTTCTAAGGAGCACCACGAAAAGCACTCCAATTGGTGGGGTGCGAGCCGTGAGGGGTTCTCGCCTGTAGTGGGCGGGGGCCGGGTGCACAACAGCAAATGATTGCCAGACACACTATTGGGCCCTGAGACAACACTCGGCCAGTCCGTGTGGTGTCCCTCCATCTTGGTGGTGGGGTGTGGTGTTTGAGTATTGGATAGTGGTTGCGAGCATCTAGACGGATGCGTTGCCGGCAACGGTGGCGTGTTCGTCAAAATGTGTAATTTCTTTTAAAACTCTTGTGTGTAAGTAAGTGTCTAAGGGCGCATGGTGGATGCCTTGGCATCGAGAGCCGATGAAGGACGTGGGAGGCTGCGATATGCCTCGGGGAGCTGTCAACCGAGCATTGATCCGAGGATTTCCGAATGGGGAAACCCAGCACGAGTCATGTCGTGTTACCCGTATCTGAATATATAGGGTGCGGGAGGTAACGCGGGGAAGTGAAACATCTCAGTACCCGTAGGAGAAGAAAACAATTGTGATTCCGTCAGTAGTGGCGAGCGAACGCGGAACAGGCTAAACCGCATGCATGGATAACCGGGTAGGGGTTGTGTGTGCGGGGTTGTGGGATTGATATGTCTCAGCTCTACCTGGCTGAGGGGTAGTCAGAAAGTGTCGTGGTTAGCGGAAGTGGCCTGGGACGGCCCGCCGTAGACGGTGAAAGCCCGGTACGCGAAAACCCGGCACCTGCCTTATATCAACACCCGAGTAGCAGCGGGCCCGTGGAATCTGCTGTGAATCTGCCGGGACCACCCGGTAAGCCTAAATACTTCTCGATGACCGATAGCGGATTAGTACCGTGAGGGAATGGTGAAAAGTACCCCGGGAGGGGAGTGAAAGAGTACCTGAAACCGTGTGCCTACAATCCGTCAGAGCCTCCTTGTGGGGTGATGGCGTGCCTTTTGAAGAATGAGCCTGCGAGTCAGGGACACGTCGCGAGGTTAACCCGTGCGGGGTAGCCGCAGCGAAAGCGAGTCTGAATAGGGCGCATCCCCTTTGGGGTGTAGTGGCGTGTTCTGGACCCGAAGCGGAGTGATCTACCCATGGCCAGGGTGAAGCGCGGGTAAGACCGCGTGGAGGCCCGAACCCACTTAGGTTGAAGACTGAGGGGATGAGCTGTGGGTAGGGGTGAAAGGCCAATCAAACTCCGTGATAGCTGGTTCTCCCCGAAATGCATTTAGGTGCAGCGTTACGTGTTTCACCACGGAGGTAGAGCTACTGGATGGCCGATGGGCCCTACTAGGTTACTGACGTCAGCCAAACTCCGAATGCCGTGGTGTATAGCGTGGCAGTGAGACGGCGGGGGATAAGCTCCGTACGTCGAGAGGGAAACAGCCCAGATCGCCGGCTAAGGCCCCTAAGCGTGTGCTAAGTGGAAAAGGATGTGCAGTCGCAGAGACAACCAGGAGGTTGGCTTAGAAGCAGCCACCCTTGAAAGAGTGCGTAATAGCTCACTGGTCAAGTGATTGTGCGCCGATAATGTAGCGGGGCTCAAGCACACCGCCGAAGCCGCGGCA
The DNA here is from genome assembly GCF_001666895.1 of Mycobacterium sp. E3298. NCBI lineage: Bacteria > Bacillati > Actinomycetota > Actinomycetes > Mycobacteriales > Mycobacteriaceae > Mycobacterium > Mycobacterium sp. E3298. The sequence continues at coordinate 13,673 of NZ_LZJB01000226.1, read as the reverse complement.
ACCGCAAGGTTGGGTAGGGGAGCGTCCCCCATGCAGCGAAGCCACCGGGTAACCGTGTGGTGGAGTTTGGGGGAGTGAGAATGCAGGCATGAGTAGCGATAAGGCAAGTGAGAACCTTGCCCGCCGTAAGACCAAGGGTTCCTGGGCCAGGCCAGTCCGCCCAGGGTGAGTCGGGACCTAAGGCGAGGCCGACAGGCGTAGTCGATGGACAACGGGTTGATATTCCCGTACCCGTGTGTGGGCGTCCCTGACGAATCAGCGGTACTAACCACCCAAATGGTGGTCTATCAATCCCTTCGGGGTGCGAGGATCGCCGGCTGCGTGGGACCTTCGCTGGTAGTAGTCAAGCAATGGGGTGACGCAGGAAGGTAGCCGTACCAGTCAGTGGTAATACTGGGGCAAGCCTGTAGGGAGAGCGATAGGCAAATCCGTCGCTCATTAATCCTGAGAGGTGATGCATAGCCGGTTGAGGTGAATTCGGTGATCCTCTGCTGCCAAGAAAAGCCTCTAGCGAGCACACACACGGCCCGTACCCCAAACCGACACAGGTGGTCAGGTAGAGCATACCAAGGCGTACGAGATAACTATGGTTAAGGAACTCGGCAAAATGCCCCCGTAACTTCGGGAGAAGGGGGGCCGGAATACCGTGAACACCCTTGCGGTGGGAGCGGGATTCGGCCGCAGAAACCAGTGGGTAGCGACTGTTTACTAAAAACACAGGTCCGTGCGAAGTCGCAAGACGATGTATACGGACTGACGCCTGCCCGGTGCTGGAAGGTTAAGAGGACCCGTTAACCGTAAGGTGAAGCGGAGAATTTAAGCCCCAGTAAACGGCGGTGGTAACTATAACCATCCTAAGGTAGCGAAATTCCTTGTCGGGTAAGTTCCGACCTGCACGAATGGCGTAACGACTTCCCAACTGTCTCAACCATAGACTCGGCGAAATTGCACTACGAGTAAAGATGCTCGTTACGCGCGGCAGGACGAAAAGACCCCGGGACCTTCACTACAACTTGGTATTGGTGTTCGGTACGGTTTGTGTAGGATAGGTGGGAGACTTTGAAGCAGTTACGCCAGTAATTGTGGAGTCGTTGTTGAAATACCACTCTGATCGTATTGGACACCTAACGTCGAACCCTTATCGGGTTCACGGACAGTGCCTGGCGGGTAGTTTAACTGGGGCGGTTGCCTCCTAAAATGTAACGGAGGCGCCCAAAGGTTCCCTCAACCTGGACGGCAATCAGGTGTTGAGTGTAAGTGCACAAGGGAGCTTGACTGCGAGACTTACAAGTCAAGCAGGGACGAAAGTCGGGACTAGTGATCCGGCACCCCCGAGTGGAAGGGGTGTCGCTCAACGGATAAAAGGTACCCCGGGGATAACAGGCTGATCTTCCCCAAGAGTCCATATCGACGGGATGGTTTGGCACCTCGATGTCGGCTCGTCGCATCCTGGGGCTGGAGCAGGTCCCAAGGGTTGGGCTGTTCGCCCATTAAAGCGGCACGCGAGCTGGGTTTAGAACGTCGTGAGACAGTTCGGTCTCTATCCGCCGCGCGCGTCAGAAACTTGAGGAAACCTGTCCCTAGTACGAGAGGACCGGGACGGACGAACCTCTGGTATACCAGTTGTCCCACCAGGGGCACCGCTGGATAGCCACGTTCGGACAGGATAACCGCTGAAAGCATCTAAGCGGGAAACCTTCTCCAAGATCAGGTTTCTCACCCTTTTAGAGGGATAAGGCCCCCCGCAGACCACGGGATCGATAGGCCAGACCTGGAAGCTCAGTAATGAGTGCAGGGAACTGGCACTAACCGGCCGAAAACTTACCAACACACAATCGCAACCACTAGTTCAGTCCCAGCGGCTATTGTCGTCGGGCGCTCTGAACACCACACCCCCCACCGAAACCAAATTTAAATAGAGTTACGGCGGCCACAGCGACAGGGAAACGCCCGGTCCCATTCCGAACCCGGAAGCTAAGCCTGTCAGCGCCGATGATACTGCCCCTCCGGGTGGAAAAGTAGGACACCGCCGAACATACACAAAAACACCCCCGGCAACGGGGGTGTTTTTGCATTTCTCGGTACGGCGCATTCCTAGTCGAACAATGTCAAGGCCGCATTCACCGACGCGCGTTTCTTCTCCAATGCGAGCAGCGTTCGCTTGCGGTCGAGCCCGCCGCCGTAGCCGGTCAGGCTCCCATTGGCGCCGATGACACGGTGACAAGGAACGACGATCGCGATGGGATTGTGGCCGTTCGCCAATCCCACGGCGCGCGCGGAGCCCGGGGCGCCGATCTGTTCCGCGATCTCTCCGTAGGACCTGGTTTCGCCGTAAGGAATTGTCTGAAGGGCCTTCCACACGCGCCGCTGGAATTCGGAGCCGCGCAGCTCGAAGTCGAAATCGAACTCGGTGAGTTCGCCGGCGAAATATGCGTTCAGTTGGTCGGTGGCCTCGTTGAACACCGTGGCGTTCGGAGCCCAGCCGGTTCGGCTGGGCTCGTAAGTCTGGTCGACCATCCGAAGCATCGTCAGAACCGAGTCCTGACCGGCGAGGGTCAGCGGCCCGATCGGGCTGTCGATGGTGCGGTACTCGATCATGCTGTCTCCTTCTGGGGCTCCTGTGGTGGCCATTGGTTAACCGGATGCTCGAGGGTGGTCCAGAGGTACTGGGTGGCGTAGGAGCGCCAGGGGCGCCACCGGGCGCCGTGCCCGATCAGGGCCCGTTCGTCGGTCGGTAAGCCCAATTGCCTGGCGGCCATCCGAAGCCCAAGGTCGGTGGCGGGGAAGGCATCCGGGTCACCGAGCCCACGCATCGCGATCACCTCCGCGGTCCATGGGCCGACTCCGGGCACCTCCAGCAATTGTCTGCGGGCGGCCTCCCAGTCGCTGCCGCTGTCGAGGACGATACTGCCGTCGGTGAGGGCGGCGACCAATGCGCTCAGGGTCCGTCGCCGGGTCTTGGGGACCGCCAAGTGGATGGGGTCGATCTCCGCGAGTTGCTCCACGGACGGGAAGGTGTGGGTCAGCCCGCCGTCGGGGTCGGCGATCGGCCGGCCGTAGGCCGCGACCAGGCGGCCGGCGTGGGTTCTGGCCGCCTTGGTCGACACCTGCTGGCCCAGGACTGCGCGCACGGCGAGCTCGGCCGCGTCCACGGTGCGTGGAATGCGTTGTCCGGGGGCCTTTCCCACGACCGGACGCAGGTGCGGGTCGCCGGACAGTGCGTCGTCCACCGCCTCGGGATCGGCGTCGAGATCCAGCAGTCGCCTGCAGCGGGCGATCGCCGTCGTCAGGTCGCGAAAGTCGTCGAGCACCAGCACGCAGCGGACGTGATCGACGGCCGGTGTCAGGGTGGTGACGGCGCTGCCGAACGGGAGACGCAGGCTCCGTCGATATGCGCCGCCGCGGATCTCCTCACAACCGGGCACGGTGCCGGCGGCCAGGTGGCCGAAGACGCCCTCGTAGGCGAACGGGGTGCGGACCGGCAGTCGCAGGCACACGGCCCCCGGCGAAGCGGTGCCGGTCCCGGCCCGCCCCGCCGCCCGCCGGCGCAGCTCCCTCGGGGTGCTCTCGAAGACAGAGCGCACCGTGTCGTTGAACTGCCGGATGCTGGAGAACCCCGACGCGAACGCGATGTCGCCGAATGGCAGGTCCGTGGTCTCGACAAGCAGCCGGGCCGTCTGCGCCCGCTGGGCGCGGGCCAGCGCGAGCGGGCCGGCGCCGACCTCGGCCTGCAACAGCCTCTCCAGCTGGCGGGTGGTGTAGCCGAGGTGCGCCGCCAGGCCGCCGACGCCTTCGCGGTCCACGGTGCCGTCGGCGATGAGACGCATCGTCCGGGCGACGACGTCGCCCCGGACATTCCATTCCGGTGACCCGGGCGAAGCGTCGGGCCGGCACCGCTTACACGCCCGGAATCCGGCCCGCTGGGCGGCGGCCGCGGTCGGGTAGAAGCGCACGTTGCGGGCGAACGGCGGCCGAACCGGGCAACTGGGCCGGCAATAGATGCGGGTGGTCAGCACCGCCGTGACGAACCAGCCGTCGAACCGGGCGTCCTTGGACTGGACGGCGCGGTAGCAGCGTTCGAAGTCGTCGTGCACGCTTCTAAGACTTACACCCGCCCGGTGACAAAACTGGCGGAAAAGCGACATGGCAGTGGGAGCCCACCTAGGGGCCGTCGTGCCGCACGGCCGCGGCGGCGGCGATGAAGTCGCGGGCCGGGCGGGACAGCGGCCGGCCCGAGTCCCAGATCATCCCCACGTCGCGGTACGCGTCGGCGTCGGCCAGTGGCAGCACGCTCAACCCCGCCGCGGATTCGCTGCCGTCGATGGGCATCAGGCCGACACCCAGCCCGGCGGCCACCAGGCCCGCGGTCGTGGTGAGGTTCGCCGCCTCCAGCACGATCCGCGGCTGGAATTGTGCCGCGGCGCAGAGCTCGTCGAGCAGCCGTCGCATGCCGAACCCGGGGTGCATGGCCACGACGGGCTCGTCCGCGAGATCGGTCATGGACACCGCGGCATCGCCCTCGAATCGGTGACCACGTGGCACGGCGACACCGAGCCGCTGCCGAAACAGGCTGCGCCAGGCGAGAGTTGGCCGCCGTGGCCGCGGGGACACCACCCCGACGTCGACGCGCCCGGCCAGCACCAGCTCGCCGATCGATTCGGCGGCGCCCTCCTCGAGCGCGAAGGCCACGCGGGGTGAGGATTCCTTGAACCGGGCGATCAGGCGCGGCACCACCGTCGCCCCGAACGAGCCGAGGAAGCCCACCCGGATCTCGCTGACGGCCGGGTTGGCCAGGTCGTCAATCGCGCGCCTGGCCGAGTCGAGCTCCAGCTGCGCGCGTCGGGCATGCTCGTAGAAGATCCGGCCATACGTGTTGAGGGACAGGCGTTTGCCGCGACGATCGAACAGCGCCACGCCCAGCCGCCGTTCCAGACGCGCGAGCATCCGGGTGAGCGTCGGCTGGGCCACGCGAAGCTGTTCGGCGGCCGCCGTGACGTGTTCCAGCTCCGCAAGTGTGACGAACCACTCGTAGTCGTCGCCCGCCACGCGCACCATCCTCGACTTATGTCTTTGGAGCATATTAAACCTGCGAATAATTCATTTCCTTCGCTTTGCGTCGGCGCGCAGGATTAAGGGCATGCCCCAAGGCCCCTCCACCGCCGTAGCGCACCGAGCCGGAACCCGCGGGTACCGGCGGCTGACCGCGGCGCTCTGCGGTGCCGGTCTGGCCAGCTTCGCCGCGATGTACTGCACCCAGGCGCTGCTGCCAGCGCTTTCGGCGTCGTATCGGATCGGTCCGGCCGCGGCGGCGCTCACGGTATCGCTGACCACGGGGATGCTGGCCGTCTGCATCATTCCCGCCAGCGTCCTGTCCGAGCGCTACGGCCGCATCACCGTGATGTTGACCTCGGGGTTGGCGTCCAGCGTGATCGGGCTCCTGCTGCCGTTCAGTCCGACGCTCGGCGTGCTGCTCGTCGGCCGCGCCGCGCAGGGCGCCGCGCTGGCCGGGATACCCGCCGTCGCGATGGCGTTCCTCGCCGAGGAGGTGCACGCCTCGTCGCTCGGGTCGGCGATGGGCCGCTACATCGCCGGAACGACGGTCGGCGGGCTGGCCGGACGCCTCGTCCCGTCGTTGGTCATCGAGGCGAGCGATTGGCGGGTCGCACTGCTGGTGTGCTCCCTGACGACACTGGCCGGCACGGTGGTCTTCGCCGCCCTGGTGCCGCGGTCTCAGTTCTTCGACCCGAAGGAGACGAGCGTGCGGGCCAGCATCCGGAACCTCGCCGCGCATCTGCGAAACCCGTTGCTGCTGAAGCTGTTCGCGGTGGGGTTCGTGTTGATGGGTGGATTCGTGACCGTGTACAACTACCTTGGCTACCGATTGACCGGGCGGCCGTTCGGCCTGGCGCCGTCAGCAGTCGGCCTGCTGTTCCTGCTGTACCTGGTCGGCACCTGGACGTCGGTGGCGGCCGGGCGGCTCGCCGACCGCAGGGGACGCCCACTCGTGCTGCGGGCCGCCCTGCCGGTCACGCTGACGGGCCTGCTGCTCACCGTGCCGCACGCCCTGCCCGCGATCGTGGTGGGGGTCGGCGTCTTCACGGGTGGTTTCTTCGCCGCGCACACCGTGGCCAGCGGCTGGGTGGGCGCGGTGGCACAACGCGACCGCGCGGAGGCGTCGGCGCTGTATTTGTTCAGCTACTACTTGGGCGGGTCAGTGGCCGGTGCGATCGGCGGCGTCGTGTACGCGGTCGGCGGCTGGCCGGCGACGGTCGGTTTCGTCGGCGGGCTGCTGGTGGCCGGCTCATGCCTGGTGGCGCTGTTGGTGCGGGAGGGCGACCCCCGCACCAACAACCACCTCGTTGCGGCCTTGGCGGCCGCTGACTGATGCGCCCGGTAGGCGGCTAGGGGCCGGGAGGGGTCCCGACGCAGACGCCGCCGGCGCAGGCCCCCGCGCCGCCGGGTCCGGCGGACGCACCGGCGCCCGGCACACCCGCGCTCGCGCCACCGGGGCCCGCGCCGGCGCCCGAGCCACCCGGGCCGGCCGTCGTGGCGCCCCCGGGTCCGGTCTCGGGACCGCCGCCCGGGCCGGCCGGAGTCGTCGCCGCCGGTGCCGTCGTGGTGACGCTGGCGGGCGTGGTGACGGAGGTGGTGACGGTCGAGGTCGAAGTCGTCGGGTTCTTGTTGTCTTTGCCCGAGCCGCAGCCCGCGGTCAACGAACTCAAGGCGATCGCCGCGGCGATCCCCGCGGCGAGGGAAGCACGCCGCGCAGTTCCACTAGCCATGTCAACACCAATCTCTGAAAGGGGCGATGTCCTTAGTCCCCTTACCCACTCGGGTCGGAAATCAATCCATCAGGCCGGCGGGTCGGCGGGCGTGGCGAGCCGGGTGGGCTGCTCATACCCGCGAAGAGTCACGGTTTCGCCCAAAGTCCAACGGCCGCGCTCGTTCTCGCTCGCGCCTTCGAGGGCATCGGCCGTCGCCAGCAGTCGACCCGGGTACGACTTGGCGAGTTCGCAGAGGCGGGCCGCCTCGTTGACCGGACCGCCGATTACGGTGTACTCGAAGCGTTCCCGGGCGCCGACGTTGCCGGCCACCACCTGCCCGGCCGCCACGCCGATACCGGCTTGGCACTGCGGCATTTCGTCGACGAGCCGCTCGGCGATGGCGCGCGCCGCGGCCAGCGCCTGGTCTTCCGGGCGGTCCAGATGGTTCGGGGCCCCGAAGATGGCCAGGGTCGCGTCCCCCTCGAACTTGTTGACCAGACCGCAGTGTCGGTCCACTTCCTCGACAACGATGCCGAAGAATTGATTGAGCACCGAAACGACTTCCGCCGGAGGCCGGCTGGTCACCAGTTGGGTGGAACCGACGATGTCGATGAATACGACTGCTACATGGCGTTCTTCGCCGCCCAGCTTCGGTCGCTCGCGTTCGGCGGCCAGGGCGACCTCGCGTCCGACGTGCCGGCCGAACAGGTCGCGAACCCGCTCGCGTTCGCGCAGCCCGTCCACCATCGCGTTGAAACCGCGTTGCAGCTCACCGAGTTCGGTGCCGTCGAAAACGACGAGGTCGCCCCGCAGATCGCCGCGCTCAACCCGGCGCAACGCCGCGCGGACCACGCGCACCGGAGTTGCGGTGAGCCAGGCCAGAATCCACATCAACAGGCAACCGAAGATGAGCGTGGCGATCGAGACGATCAGCACACCGACGGCGAATTGCGTTTCGGTCAGATTGCGCATCAAGGCTTGAAAGCCCGCCAGGAAGCCGATGCCGAGAACGGGCAGGCCCGAGCCGAGGAACCAGACCACCATGGTCCGGCCCATGATCCCCGAGGCGAATCGACGCGGTGGTGGCCCCGCTTCGAGCGCCTGAGCCGCCGCCGGGCGCAGCGCGAACTCTGCCAGCAGATAACTGCCGGTGGCCACCAAGATCCCGCAGATGCCCACCGCGATGAGGAAGCGCGGGATGAAGAGCGTGTTGACTAGGCCATAGAGCGTGGTCAGCACCACCGCCCCGACACCCCACAGGATGAGATCGAAGCGGGCGATTCGCCATGGGGCCAGGAACGTGTTTCGTTCGTCTTCCCGGTTCGGCGCGCGCTCCTCGATCGCCCAGCGGAGCGATACGACGGTCCTGCGGGTGATCCAGTAGGTGCCCACCGCCAGCGCCAGCGCGATGTAGGCCGGTGATGCCGCGAAGGTTATCCACCATGGCGCGTCAAACACACTCGGTTGCGGGATGGCGACGGTCACCAGGAGCAGGGCGACGCCGATGCCGATCAGGTTGGCGCCCAGCACCAGTACAGTCAGGATGACCTGGATGCGGACGCGGCGACGTGCCTGGCTTTCTGACACCCGCCCCAACAGCAGGGAGCCGTACGCCGGGGTCTCCGGTAGCCGGCCGCTCTGACGCGTGACCGTCTCGAGCACCCGCCCGATGCGTTTCGCCAAGCTCTGCGTGGCCGACATGGTGGCGCCAGCCTAATTTGTCGGCCACGCTCTAAGGTGAGTCGGGTGCGTCTAGTGATCGCCCAGTGCACTGTGGACTACGTCGGCCGGCTCACCGCGCATCTTCCCTCGGCCCGCAGGCTGCTGCTGTTCAAGGCCGACGGATCGGTCAGCGTGCATGCCGATGACCGCGCCTACAAACCGCTGAACTGGATGAGCCCGCCGTGCTGGCTGACCGAGGAGCCGGGTGAGCAGGCCCCCGTGTGGGTGGTGCAGAACAAGGCCGGCGAACAGCTGCGGATCACCGTCGAGGATGTCGAGCACGACTCCAGCCACGACCTGGGCGTCGATCCCGGGCTGGTCAAGGACGGGGTCGAAGCCCATCTGCAGGCGTTGCTCGCCGAGCATGTGCACCTGCTCGGCGAGGGGTACACGCTGGTTCGTCGCGAATACATGACCGCCATCGGGCCCGTCGACCTGCTCTGCCGTGACGAACAGGGCGGTTCGGTGGCGGTGGAGATCAAGCGGCGCGGCGAGATCGACGGGGTCGAACAGCTCACCAGATACCTCGAGCTGCTCAACCGCGACAGCGTGCTCGCGCCGGTGAAGGGCGTGTTCGCGGCCCAGCAGATCAAGCCACAGGCGCGCACACTGGCCATCGACCGTGGGATCCGTTGTATCACACTGGATTACGACAAGATGCGCGGGATGGACAGCGACGAATACCGGCTGTTCTGAGCCTCCCGGCTAGGCTGGCGGCATGGCCCGGCGCCGCACACCGCCACGTCAGCGGTGGCAGTCATCGCCGCCCCCGCCTGCCCGCCGGGTGGAGGTCGGGCCCGACGGCCACGAGTACGAAGTCCGTCCGGTCGCGGCCGCCCGTGCGGTCAAGACCTACCGTTGCCCGGGCTGCGATCACGAAATTCGGGTCGGCACCGCACATCTGGTGGTGTGGCCAACCGATCCGACCCTCGGTGGAGGCCCAGGACTCGTCGAAGATCGGCGGCATTGGCACACCCCGTGCTGGAGCCACCGCGCCACGCGGGGCCCAACCCGGAAGTGGTCTTGATCAGGCGGCCGGTTCGACCAGCTCGATGAGGACGCCGCCGGCGTCCTTGGGGTGGATGAAGTTGATCCGCGAGTTTGCCGTGCCGCGGCGCGGGGCCTCGTAGACGAGCCGGATGCCCTGCGAGCGCAGGTGCTCGATCACGCTGTCGAGGTCGCTCACCCGAACCGCCATCTGCTGGATCCCGGGCCCGCGCTTGTCGAGGAACTTGGCGATGGTCGAGGAGTCGTCGATCGGGGCCATCAGCTGGATCTGCGCCGTACCGGTGGGCGCGCCGCGCACGGCCAGCATGGCTTCGCGGATTCCCTGGTCCTCGTTGACTTCCTCGTGCACCAGGATCATGCCGAGGTGGTCGCGGTACCACGCGATTGCCGCGTCCAAGTCGGCGACTGCGATGCCGACGTGATCGATCGCCGTCACCAGCTCGGTGGCCAGGACCTGACGGGCGTCAACTTGATCGGTCGTCATCACATAAAGGTAACCTGGCGGCAAAGACTGCGCTTCTCCGGGAGGCCGGATCGGCCGTCCACGGACCTTTGGGAGGTTGTTATGACGACGTCGGTGATCGTTGCTGGAGCGCGCACGCCGATCGGCAAATTGATGGGTTCGCTGAAGGATTTTTCGGCCAGCGATCTGGGTGCCATCGCGATCGCCGGCGCGCTGGAGAAGGCCAACGTGCCCGCGTCGGCTGTCGAGTACGTGATCATGGGCCAGGTGCTGACGGCCGGCGCCGGCCAGATGCCCGCGCGGCAGGCGGCCGTAGCGGCCGGCATCGGCTGGGACGTCCCGGCGCTGACCATCAACAAGATGTGCCTGTCCGGCATCGATGCCATCGCGCTGGCTGACCAGCTGATTCGAGCCGGTGAGTTCGACGTCGTGGTGGCCGGTGGGCAGGAGTCGATGACCAAGGCGCCGCATTTGCTGATGGACAGCAGGGCGGGCTACAAGTACGGCGACGTCACCGTCCTCGACCACATGGCCTACGACGGCCTGCACGACGTCTTCACCGACCAGCCGATGGGCGCGCTCACCGAGCAGCGCAACGACGTCGACAAGTTCACCCGCGCCGAGCAGGACGAGTTCGCTGCTCGGTCGCATCAGAAGGCGGCGGCGGCGTGGAAGGACGGCGTCTTCGCCGACGAGGTCGTTCCCGTCAACATCCCGCAGCGCAAGGGTGATCCGCTGCAGTTCACCGAGGACGAGGGGATTCGCGCCAACACCACCGCCGAGTCGCTGGCCGGCCTCAAACCGGCCTTTCGCAAGGACGGCACCATCACCGCCGGGTCCGCGTCGCAGATCTCCGACGGGGCCGCGGCCGTGGTGGTGATGAACAAGGCCAAGGCGGAGGAACTGGGGCTGACCTGGCTGGTGGAGATCGGTGCACACGGCGTCGTCGCCGGGCCGGACTCCACCTTGCAATCGCAGCCGGCCAACGCGATCAAGAAGGCGCTCAGCCGCGAGGGCATCACCGTCGACCAGCTCGACGTGGTCGAGATCAACGAGGCGTTCTCCGCCGTCGCGCTGGCCTCGACCCGCGAACTCGGCGTGGATCCCGAGATCGTGAACGTCAACGGCGGCGCGATCGCCGTGGGGCACCCCATCGGGATGTCGGGCGCGCGGATCACGCTGCATGCCGCCCTGGAACTGGCCCGCCGCGGCTCCGGCTACGGCGTCGCGGCCCTGTGCGGCGCGGGCGGGCAGGGTGACGCACTGATCCTGCGGGCAAAGTAAGCGGGCCGAGAAGCCGGAGCGCCGACGCCCTGGGCGACGTTGCTGGACCGACGCGGGTGGGAAGTTTTGTGATCTTCGTCATATCGTCCCCCGCGGCCGTCTTCGGGCGCGATTTTCGGGCCGCGGCACCGGGCCCACGCGTCCGCGCGACCGGGTGGATGGGGCACCGATGCGCATGACAAACTTGACGGCGTGACGCGTCCGCGACCCTCGATCGGCCCCGCGATGGCCGGCGCTGTCGACCTATCCGGCCTCAAGCAGCGGGCCCAGCAGCAACCGCCCGGCGGTGGGACCGGCGGCGGCACAACGCCGGCCGCCGAGGGCGGCCCCGGAGGCACCGCGATCACCGAGGCCAATTTCGAGGCCGAGGTCCTGCTGCGGTCCGAGGAAGTGCCCGTCGTGGTGCTGCTGTGGTCCCCGCGCAGCGACGCGTGCGTCCAGCTGCTGGACACGCTGTCCGGCATGGCCGCCCAGGACAACGGACAGTGGTCGCTGGCGACGGTCAACGTCGACGTGGCGCCCAGGGTTGCCCAGATATTCGGTGTCGACGCGGTGCCTACCGTCGTGGCTTTGGCCGCCGGGCAGCCGATCTCGAGCTTCCAGGGCATGCAGCCGCCGGATCAATTGCGCGGCTGGCTGGACCAGATCCTTTCGGCGACGGCCGGGAAGCTCAGGGGCCCAGGCGGTTCCGCCGCTGCCGACGAAGTCGACCCCGAGTTGGCGGCCGCCCGCGAGCAGCTGGAGGCCGGCAATTTCGAGGGCGCCCGAGCGGCGTATCAAGCAATTTTGGACGCGAATCCGGGCAGCGCCGAGGCCAAGGGCGCGATCCGGCAGATCGACTTCCTGATGCGCGCGACCGCGCATTCACCGGACGCGGTGGCCGCCGCCGATTCGGCACCGGCCGACATCGAAGCGGCCTTCGCGGCTGCCGATGTCCAAATCCTCAACCAGGACGCGAGCGCGGCGTTCGAGCGCCTGATTGCTCTGGTGCGCAGCACATCCGGGGACGAGCGCACTCGGGTGCGCACCCGGCTGATCGAGCTGTTCGAGCTCTTCGATCCCGCCGATCCCGAGGTCGTCGCCGGGCGGCGGAACCTCGCCAACGCGCTCTACTGAGGTCGCCGGCCGCGGCCGTCGGGTGGTTGCGGCGAAAGCGGCTCGTGCTGAGCGGCCCCGGTCTACTCGGGCTCGAGCCACAGGGCCGAGTTGGGCGGCAGCACCAGCACCGCGGAGGCGGGACGCCCATGCCACGGGTCCTCGGTGGCATCCACCCCGCCCATGTTGCCGATGCCCGTCCCGTTGTAGTCGGTGGCGTCGGTGTTGAGCACCTCGCGCCAGCGTCCTGCGGACGGCAGCCCGAGCCGGTAGCCGCTGTGCTCACTGCCCGCGAAGTTGAAGATGCACGCCATGACGGATCCGTCACTGCCATAACGCAGGAAGCTGAGCACGTTGTTGGCCGAGTCGTTGGCGTCGATCCAGGAGTATCCGTCGGGGATGGTGTCCTGGCTCCACAGCGCCGGGTGGCTGCGGTAGATGGCGTTGATGTCACGCACCAGACGCGCGACGCCGTTCGAGAAGCCCTGCTCGTCGAGCTGCCACCAGTCCAGCCCGCGCTCCTCGGACCATTCGGCGCGCTGGCCGAATTCCTGTCCCATGAACAGCAATTGCTTGCCGGGGTGCGCCCACTGATAGGCGAGCAGGCTGCGCAGCCCGGCGGCCTTGACGTGGTTGTTGCCCGGCATCCGGCCCCACAGGGTGCCCTTGCCGTGCACGACCTCGTCGTGGCTGATCGGCAGCACGTAGTTCTCGCTGAACGCGTACAGCATCGAGAACGTCATCTCGTGGTGGTGGTAGTTGCGATAAATCGGGTCGCGGCTGATGTAGTCGAGCGTGTCGTGCATCCAGCCCATGTTCCACTTCATCGAAAAGCCAAGGCCGCCAAGGTTTGTCGGGCGCGTGACGCCGGGCCACGACGTCGACTCCTCGGCGATGGTGACGATGCCGGGCGCGCTTTTGTGCACCGTGGCGTTCATCTCCTGCAGGAACTGAACGGCCTCGAGGTTCTCCCGCCCGCCGTAGATGTTGGGCGTCCAGCCGCCCTCGGGGCGTGAATAGTCCAGGTACAGCATGGACGCGACCGCGTCCACCCGCAGGCCGTCGACGTGGTACTCCTCGAGCCAGTACAGCGCGTTCGCCACCAGGAAGTTGCGCACCTCGGCGCGTCCGAAGTCGAAAACGTATGTGCCCCAGTCGAGTTGCTCGCCACGCTTGGGATCGGCGTGCTCGTAGAGCGGGGTGCCGTCGAATCGTCCCAGCGCCCACGCGTCCTTCGGGAAGTGCGCAGGCACCCAGTCCACGATCACGCCGATGCCGGCGTGGTGCAGCGCATCGACCAGGGCCCGGAATTCGTCGGGCGTGCCGAAACGGGACGT